>JBKQLO010000209.1:0-2896 GCA_052147055.1 Terriglobales bacterium | reverse complement strand
GCTATTGGAACTCGGACCTCGGTGGGACCGACTACGCCGGGCCCGAGAGCAGTGGCACGTCCTTCTTTCTCTATGGACTTGCGTGGGGCCTGAACAGCGGCATCCTGGATCAGAAAACATATTTGCCAGTCGTCGAGAAGGCCTGGAACTTCTTCGCGAACACGGCTATTCAACCTTCAGGCCTGCTGGGTTATGTGCAGCCATCACCCGCGTGTAACTGTCCGGGGCCAACTTCAGCCAGCACGACGTATGACTATGGCGTGGGTGCGTTTCTTCTGGCGGGACGCCAGATGGCGCTGTTAACCCAGTAACGGATGACCCATATTCAAGCAACGACGAATGAGAAGGGGCCGTGGTTCGTTACCGAAAACGCGTTAGCCGACTCGAACCTCCCGGCGACTGAACGGGCTAAGCTGTGGATCCTGTGTTCCTTTGGGCTAACGATTGGCAGCTGCTACGGCGGCTGCCCCTGCCCGGTGGAAGACTATCACCTTCCGTCTTGGGGGACGGTAAGGCAGTGCTGAAATAGCTTCGTTGGGGATAAAGCTGTTGCAGCACGTCCTCCAGCCTTTGCTCAGCGCCGGCTCGTTGCCACGCGGCGGATGCATCCACCAGCAGCAGCTTCGAGAAACACAGGAAGGCATCAAGCGTTCCACGCTGCCGTGTTCACAATTTTCTTTTCCGAGACGGTGTTGCGCACCATCAAGAACAGAAGTTTTTGAATACCCCTAACCGCACATTGTTTCAGGGACTAAAGAGCCTGATTCACCCTGAAAGAGCCGTCCGCTAAGGCTACGAACGGGTTGCATGCTTGAGTAATCCCGTGGCTGCATGTGCCATCGCGGCGGGCGCCCCCAGGAACTCGTGGTACCAGGCGAGGGTCCGATCAAGACCGGAGTCGAGCGTGAACTCCGGATGCCAGTTAAGAACGCTGCGGGCGCGCTCGGCACTCAAAAACTGATGACGAATTTCGTTGCTCGCCTGGTTGAGCACTTCGGGACGAAGAGAGGACTTCATCTTCCGGAGGATCAGTTCGACCATGTCGAGCACACTGACTTGGACTTCATACGAAAAATTAAACGCCTGGCCGCGAATGGCGGCATCAGAGGCGAGGCGCTCCGCGAGCAGGATGTACGCGGCCGCGGCATCTTCGACATAGATATAGTCGCGGACGAAGTTGCCGTCGGAGCGAATGATCGGCCGCTCTCCGCGAATGACGGAGCGAATCGTGCCCGGGACCACGCGGTTCCAGTTCAGATCGCCGCCGCCGTAGAAATTTCCGCAACGCGTGATGGCGGCGGGTAGGTTGTAGCTGGCGGCGTAGGTCTGCGTGATCATGTCGCCACAGGACTTACTGACCTCGTACGGATGACGGCCTAGCAGAGGCATCGCCTCGGTGTAGGGGAGATGCTCCTGATCACCATAGGCCTTATCGGATGAGGCCACAACAATCGACGAGACCTTTGGAGAGCGGCGGCAAGCCTCGAGCAGATTCCACGTACCCTCAATGTTGGTGGAGAAGGTCGAAGCTGGGTCGCGATTGGCGATGCCAACGATGGCCTGGGCCGCCACATGAAAGACAATTTCGACTTCGTACTCGCCGACCACGCGCTCGAGCAGATCGCGGTCGGTAATATCGCCGCGCACGGTACTGACCTGCTCGATGCCACGGCTGTGCACGCGTTCGCTTTGAGGAACCCAGTCGCGAACCAGGCAAACAACCATTGAGCCGGCATCGAGGAGCTGCGAAACGAGCCATGATCCGAGCAGACCGGTGGCACCGGTAACGAAGACCGAGCGATCTCGCCAAAAGGAACTCATTCCGACCACACTATCATGGGGTTGCTCGCTCGCCCAGAGCTTACGGACATATCCGAGCCGGTCGAACTTCCAGCTTGCTTTTACGCCAATTGCGCTTGCTGATTCCTCATCATTATCATTCTGTGGCTTTGCCAGTCTGGAATGCGCTAAGGAAGCGGAGCCGGCGCCGTGGCCTGGTTTTAAAGGTCACTCTTTCTGCCGCTTCACGCGATTGCCGTCCCGACGGGCTGGCTGCGGAGTGCACCGCCATGTAAATCCTGCTTCTGGTGCAAGGCATATGGAGAAATTTGTACTAAGTGATACACCCTACAGACTGATCAAATCTGCTCAGTTTCCCGGACCGAGATCTGCCTAGAATCACTAGTCACCGCTGTTTTCGGAGGGAAAAACGTGCACCAGAGTTTTCTTACCAAGTAGCATCTGTGGGACGCGATTTGGCCGCGTGAATGCAAAATGAGACGCAGAGATCCGAATCCAGATGTGGATGGGGGCCTAGTTTCCGCGCCAGTGGCTGGGTTTGGGGTGTCGGACAGGCGCAATGATTGTTGTGCAAAGTCAAAAGGAGATTCCGGCTAAATCACATCACCCATGCAAAGAAAATGTGACTGTGTATCCCCCGCGATTGCATTAGCCTGTATTCTGGTTTTGTTTGGTATCGGAGCCACAGCCCGAACCTCCACTTTCAGGGGAGCGCCGGTCACCGTATCGATCTACCCGGTATCAGCGATACTGACTGGCGGCACGCAGCAGTTCACCGCCACGGTCACAGGTTCCACGAACACCGCCGTAACCTGGTCGGCAACGGGCGGGACGGTTTCCGCCAACGGCCTCTACACGGCGCCGGCCACCGCGGGAACGTATTCCGTCACCGCCGCCACCCAAGCCAACAGCACCAAGTCCGCTTCCGCGACGGTAACGGTAGCCGCTCCATCGTCCCCGCTAGCGTTTGTGCAGGTGGCCGCGGCTACGCCGCAATCGCCGCAGTCCACGGTAAAGGTCATCTATACCGCGGCGCAGACCGCGGGGAACCTGAACGTGGTGGTAGTTGGATGGAACGACAGCACTTCTAAAGTAA
>JBKQLO010000208.1:0-5838 GCA_052147055.1 Terriglobales bacterium | reverse complement strand
TCAGGGTATCGCTTTAGCGATACCGCAACTTCCTCGAATCAGACGCCCCTTTAGGGGCTGGGTGCGAAGGGCCCGCAGTCTCAGTTTTTGGGTGGCGTAGCGCTTCAGCGCTGCGGTAACTGCATTGACTTGAATGCGGCTTTAGCCGCTGAGGCCACACTCTTCGCATCGGCACTTCATTCTTCCCTCCAAAATGTTACAAATATAAGGGGCCAACAGGACAACCGACTCCGCCCCGCATGAATCCTCCAACCGCACTCCGTCATCATTAATGCTTTGGAGGAGAAGAAAATGTCGCAAGTTTTAGAGGAGAAGAAAATGGCGCACGAACTACCCCCCCTGCCGTACGAGTACACGGCGCTCGAACCCACCATCGACGAAAAGACGATGCACCTGCATCACGACATGCATCACGCCGCCTACGTCAAGAACCTGAACGCGGCTCTCGACAAGCATCCCGAACTGCACAAGAAAACCGCGGAAGATCTGATCCGCGACCTGAACGCGATCCCCGAAGACATCCGAGGCGCCGTCCGCAACAACGGCGGAGGCCACGTCAACCACACCATGTTCTGGCAAATCATGAAGCCCAAAGGCGGAGGCGATCCCTCCGGCCCCATAGCCGAAGTAATCAAGAAGACTTTCGGCGACTTCAAAACCTTCCAGGAAAAATTCAACGCCGCCGGTGTAGGCCAATTCGGCAGCGGATGGGTCTGGCTGGCCGGAGACTCCAAAGGTGAAGTAAAAATCCTAAGCACGCCCAATCAGGACAGTCCGCTGTCCCAAGGCCTGCATCCCATCTTCGGCAACGACGTCTGGGAGCACGCCTACTATCTCAAATACAACAACCGCCGCCCCGAATACCTGCAAGCCTGGTGGCAGGTAGTCAACTGGGAAGAAATCAACAAGCGCTACCAATCGTCTCTGAAGAAGTAACGCTAGCTCGTGTGGGGACGCTCGTGTGGGGACGGGCGCCCTCGCCCGTCCAGCCGAGCACAGCTCGGCCCTCACCGCGCCCGTTTGCCGCGCAGCGTAAGATAGATTGCAGATATTCGCTGTTGCATTATTCGGAGGCGGCCATGCGCAACCCCGCGTTAGCTCTTATCCTGTTCGTCCTGGTTTCATTCTTTTCCGCAGCGCAAGAAACCAAGCCAGCTCCCAAGACGGCCATTAGCCCGGTTCCCGTCAAAGCTGCCCGAGAGCTCAACCCGGTAAAGCCCACGCCCGAGTCCATCGCGGAAGGCAAGAAGATCTATACCTACGACTGCGCTACGTGTCACGGCATCAGCGGCGACGGCAAGACAGATATTGCCAAAGACCTGAAGATCCCCGACCTCACCGATCCCACGCTTCAAAAAGATCGCACCGACGGCGAACTCTTCTATATCCTCAAGAATGGCCACGGCGACATGCCTCCCGAAGGCGATCGTGCCAAGCCCGAGCGAATCTGGGATCTGGTCAACTACGTTCGATACCTGGCGAGAAAGCAACCACCCGCCGACCAGAAGCCGTCCAACTAGCGGCTGCGGAAGAAGTCGGTGTTGCACTTAATGTTGGGTGGCGCAGCGGTTCACCGTTGCGATAACGATGTTGCCTTTGATGTTGGGTGGCGCAGCGGTTCACCGGCGTTGTGCTTGCCTTTGGGTGGCGCAGCGGTTCACCGCTGCGATAACCGGATTATTGTCAGAGTCGGCTTTAGCCGCTGCGGTGAGACTGCGGCGGTAGAGTGTGCCCCAATCAGAATGGGATTCATTTACCCTCAAAAAACTCGTTGATCCGCGCCCAATACTTCCGAACAATCAAGTCCGTGCTCAAATGCCCGCCCCGCCGAAGCAATTTCAGTCTTGCGCCCGTAAGCAGAGCAAACTTCTTGACCGACTGATAAGGCACATAAGGATCATCCTGCGCATGAAACATCATGATCTTCGATGGAACAATTTCCGAGGCATGATGAACAGGGTTATAGAACTTCCCGCCACCGAGCTTCTTCCAGTTCTTGTCCGACAGCCGGTACCCATTCCCAAACGCCGCCCGGATATAAGCGGCGTAGCTAGGATTCGAAGTCTCTTTCTTCTGCTCGCGCGAAAGAATCCCCCAATCCACCACCGGACAATTAGCCACCGCCTTCTTCACTCGTGAATCAAGCGAAGAAAGAATAGCCGCCGCCCCGCCAAAACTCCCCCCAATCACAAACACTTCATCCACCCGCACGCGAAATCGCCGTCCAAACGCCAACTCTCGAAACTCTTCTGAGAGTCCGCCAACCACGTCCAGAACATCCATGTGCGGCGACCGCACCAGAAACTCCCCGCCACTCTCCCAGGCTCCCCGGTAGCGCGGATAAAACACCCAGTATCCCTTAGACGAAAGAAATTCAGCCAGTGGTTGCTTGCGAGGAATCGAAGGCATCCCATCGCAAAGAATAATCGCCCGTTGAACCTTCCCAGCACGAGCCGGAGGCAAAAATTCCGTAACAATATCGCGAGCAAATCGTGTCCTGAACATAGCGCCTCCCCCTGCCCCGCTGTCCCCTGTGTTTCCCCGTGCCCCCTGTGGTTAAGCTCTTGACTTCCGCAATCCGCAATCGAACCTTCGCATTAGTAAACCGCAACTGTTCCTATCCTGTGCGCCCCTTGTGCAAATTCCGGTCGCCTAGCGCGACGTCGTCCAACGTAATCTTCCGCGCACCCCTCAAACCCCGCCGTTCGTATGCCAAACGCACCTGCCCTCGACCCATGCTTCATCCGTATTTCTGACCTCCAATCCGCGCCCGGGAATTCCACCGTTGCACAATTCTTATGGTATTGACCCTCCTTCGTCGTGCGCGTACAGTCACCCCACTTGCAAGCGAGCACTCCGCCAAGCGGCGACCCTGCTCGTTGAAAGCGTAACTCGAAAGCCAGAAACCAACACCGCCCTGCCAAAGGGTGAAAGAAAGCGCCACATGAATCCTGAAAACCAATGGACCGTCTACCGCACCCGTTTTCTGGTGCGCGCCCGTCAACTCACCGAACCGCTCCTCTTTACCGACGCTCTCGGCCGCGAACAATCCGGCCGTCCCGGAGACTACCTCGTCGAGTCCTCCGACGGCATAAGACGAATCACCACCCAAGCCATCTTTGAAGACGTCTACGTGCCTCTGGCGCCCGCGTCGCTTCGGTTGTCGGCTCCCGCAGTTCCCGCCGACGGAGCCCCCGCCATGCTCGCCCGTCCTGTGACCCGCGCTTCGCCAGAAGATCGCACCCGCGCCACCGCATAGTGCCCAAAATAGTGCTCAAACCCTGAAACCCTGAAACCCTGAAACTCTGAAACCTTGAAACCTGGCTCCACTTTCCCAACTCGGTACCCTTACAACTTTCGGGCCACAAGATGTTGCGTTTCCCTCTTGACAGGCACCATATACGGGAGTACGTTAAGCATCCCAGAGCACTTTTTAGCAGACCTCCGTGAAGGAGGCAATGATCATAAACACCGGGGCGAGACTCAAAGTTGAGGTGACTTCGCGTCTTCCCCTTCACGGGAAACCATCCCTCCGGAGTGGATGGAAAAGCAGATGAACTAGCGGTGATTTCCCCCGGTTTGCCCAAGCCCGGCATCCCCTCCGGGGGGATTCATCAACAAAATTGAGAGCGGACCCAGCACTGCTGCAGCCCGCTCGTGTACAGACGGGGCTTGCCCCGTCTCCGTAACATCCAGGAGCCCCGATGGAAGGTTTGATCGAACTAGTTGCCGCCTGTTTTGCTCGCCATGGCGTCGAATGCCCGACTGGCGATCTTCAGCTGCCCCGTCCGAACTCAGTCCAGGCGAGCCCCGCTGAGCCGACCCTTACCACCGCGCTCCCAGAGCGCGATTACCGAAAAGGTTTGCAAGGCGATCCGGCTCCATAATGAGTGGCTGAGGTTCGTATCAGGGCATCGCTTTAGCGATGCCGGGAGTTCTTAGAAATCAAACGCCCCTTTAGGGGCCGGGCGACGAGCCGCAGAAGGCCGCGCCGCCGTTAGGCATTCATAAAATGCGCGTCCAATGCAAGATCAACTGTTTTTTGCCATCATCTAATTAGGAGAAGGAAATGCCCGAAGTGCGCGACCAAGTCAAAACTCAAACCGCCGCCAGCACCACGAATAAAAAGAAGGCTCAAGGCCTGACCTTCCGCCGCTTCTTCACCAAGCCCGGCGTCTCCCCATACAACGAAGTCGAGTGGGAACTTCGCAACGCTCAGATTACCGACTCCCAGGGAGGCATAATCTTCGAGCAGAAAAACGTCGAAGTCCCCAAAGACTGGTCCATGACCGCGACCAACATAGTAGCCTCGAAATATCTTCACGGACAGATCGGCACCGATGAGCGCGAGACCGGCGTGCGCCAGCTAGTAGCCCGTGTAGCCGAGACCATTCGCGACTGGGGCATGAAAGACGGATACTTCCGCAGCTCCGAAGACGCCGCCACCTTCCACGACGAACTAGTCCACCTCTTAGTCCGCCAGCACGTGGCCTTCAACTCCCCCGTCTGGTTCAACGTAGGCTGCGAGCGCGTAGAGCCCAAGTCCGACGCCACCAACTGGCACTGGAACTTCACCACCCAGCAGGTAGAATTCGGCGTTACCGGATACACCCGCCCGCAATGTTCCGCCTGCTTCATCAATTCAATCAAAGACTCGCTCGATTCCATCCTCACCCTGGCCAAGACCGAAGGCATGCTCTTCAAGTGGGGATCCGGCACCGGCACTAATCTCTCCCCGCTGCGCTCCTCCACCGAAGTTCTAAGCGGAGGCGGCACTGCCAGCGGCCCGCTAAGCTTCATGAAAGGTTTCGACGCCTTCGCCGGAGTAATCAAGTCCGGAGGCAAGACCCGCCGCGCCGCCAAGATGGTCATCCTGAACATCGACCATCCCGACATAGTCGACTTCATCAACTGCAAAAGCAAAGAAGAAGCCAAAGCCCACGCGCTGGTAGCCCAGGGATACGACGGCTCCCATCCCGACTCCGACGCCTACAGCAGCATCTTCTTCCAGAACGCGAATAACTCCGTCCGCGTAACCGACGACTTCATGGTAGCCGTAATGCGCGACACCGATTTCTCCACCAAAGCCATAGTCGACGGCCGCGTAGTCAACACCTACAAAGCCAAAGACCTGATGCAGAAAATTTCCGAAGCCACCTGGCAATGCGGCGATCCCGGAATGCAATACGATTCCACCGTCAACCGCTGGCACACCTCGAAGAACACAGCCAGAATCAACGCCTCGAACCCCTGCAGCGAGTACATGTTTCTGGACGACTCCGCCTGCAACCTGGCCAGCCTGAACCTGCTGAAGTTCGCACCCAACGGCACCTTCGACGTAGAAGCCTACCGCCATGCCGTGGACGTAGTAATCACCGCCCAGGAAATTCTGGTAGACAACGCCGGCTACCCCACCGAAATCATAGGCAAGAACTCGCACGACTATCGCCCGCTAGGCCTGGGCTACGCCAACCTCGGAGCCTTACTAATGGCCGCCGGCCTGCCCTACGACTCAGACGCCGGAAGAGACTACGCCGCCTGTGTAACCGCCATAATGTGCGGCGAGGCCTATCTCCAATCATCACGAATAGCCGAGCAATGCGAGCCACTAACTCCCATCACCGACACCGTACAAACCAGGCTAGGAGTAACCACCGCCGATAACATGCCCGGAGCCGCCTGCCCCGGCTGGTACATAAACCGCGAGCCATTCTTAGATGTAATAAGAATGCACAGGGCCAGCGTAAACAACATAGGAACTAGTGTGGGGACGGGCATTCCTGCCCGTCCAGCCGAGCGAAGCTCGGCAGCCACCCAACAGCCCGAGTTAGTAGAAGC
>JBKQLO010000207.1:0-18097 GCA_052147055.1 Terriglobales bacterium | reverse complement strand
GAACTTGAACCCGTAATCCAGTTCCCACTTGGGTCTTCCGCAGAAATTATGCCGCTGGTTCCAGCCCCCGTGTAACGGACGCCTTGGCGATCGGTTGCAACGTCTGCGCCCGAGTCGTAGCGCCAACCGGTTCCGTCCAGCGTTTCACTCACCGTTCCGCTGAGGGTCCCCAATTCGTGGACCGAAGCATCGGCCATTTTCAGTTGTGTCACATTCTTGTTGTTCGCCACATATCCGGCGAGTGACATTTGAAAGTCTGGCAACACCTGAACGCCCTTAGGGACGAACGTCGGGTAAAGCTCGCAATTCTCTCCCGGAGGAGCACAAATTTGGTCGACATAAAGCAGCGGATTATCGTAGCGCAGTGTGAAGCCCATGTTCAGCTTGCCGCCCCTTTGCGGGTAAGAAACCACGGGCGCGTGCAAATCCAGCTTGCCATTCATCAGATTGACAACATCGATATCCCCGCCGTGATAGGAGCCAAACGGCTTTAGGCCCTGTTCGTCCGTGGGGTCAGTCTGAGCGTGGCAGAAAAGGCAGGAAAGACAGAGAGTAATGAGAAGGGACACCACAACCGCAAAGCGAGCCATCGGCTCCTCCTTGAAACGGTCCAGTTTTGTCCCCCTCGAAAAAACTGGTAGCGGGATTCTCCAATATGAGCCCAATCGAAGTCAAGGATTCTGGTCACACGTTGTTGTGATGAGCCAGACCTCCTCGCAAATCCCTCACCCGCCCTCTACAATCTCCCTGTCGATGGAGACCTCCCGCATCGCCGAATTGCTGCAACCCTTCCTGGCCACACCGGGAACCCTCTCCACGGCGCAACTCAATCATATATCGACTTACATCGATATATTACTGCGCTGGAACGCCCGCATCAATCTCACTTCCGTCCGTCAGCCCGAAGCCATCGTCACCCGCCACTTCGGCGAATCGCTGTTCGCCGCCCAGCATCTCTTCCCAGAGCCCGGCGCACGCGCTTCTCTCATCGACATCGGATCCGGCGCCGGTTTCCCCGGAGTCCCCATCAAACTCTGGGCTCCCGGTCTCAACCTCACCCTGATCGAATCGAGTCATAAGAAGGTCGCTTTCCTCCGCCAACTGGCCCGTACGCTTACATTGACGGACATCGATGTATTTGGCGGCCGCGCCGAAGCCTACACCGGTCCCTTGGCCGACGTCGTCACCCTCCGCGCCGTGGAGCGCTTTTCGTCAGCAGTCCCAACGGCCGCCCGCCTCGTCGCTCCCGGAGGCCGGCTCGCCCTGCTGATCGGCCAAGCCCAAACCTCCCAAGCGACCGGTTTGCTTCCCAGCGCCGCCTGGGACGCTCCAATTCCGCTGCCGCTTTCCTCCAGCCGGGTTCTCCTCATCGCCCGCTCCATAGAATGTACCTAGAGAGTTAAGTATAGAAGTATCAAACAAGTGGGAGAAACTTCGTCCCAGGTGACAGAAAACGCAGACCAGCAGGCTGCACAATTGGCAGAATAGCGAGGCAAAGTGGGAGAGGCTCCAGTAATTTACATTTCAACTCGCAACCTTGGCGAACTGGCATCTTGGGTCAAGACAAGTGTTCCAGGTGGAGCATTTTTTTCAGCGGGCGTGCGTTCCTGTTCGCGATACCCATTCTCGAAATCGTGAGAATGTTCCACGTGGAACATTCCCGCAGAACCAATCTCGCGACACTTCCGGATTTTCGTTGTGGAAAGATCGCCGGCAACGCCGTCCAACTGTCTAGTCCTGCACAGGAATCTCTTCGATCTCTTGCTGCACCGAAATCCGTCATTGCAATTCGAAGCCGCTTCGAACTATTCTGCGAAGTGGCTCTCGGCTTCTCCGAAAAAACTGAATGGGACGCGTTCTCGCTGTAGCCAATCAGAAGGGCGGCGTGGGCAAGACTACGACCGCCATCAATCTTGCCGCATCTATTGCTGCCGCCGAAGTCAACACTCTGCTTGTCGATTCCGATCCCCAGGCAAACGCCACCAGCGGTTTTGGATTTTCCAAAGATCCGGAACGAATCAGCACTTACGATCTCTTGATGGGCTCTGCGCGCGCCGAAGACGCGCTGCAAAAGACTGAGCTTGAGCAGCTCTGGCTTATTCCGTCGCACAAGAACCTGATCGGGGCGAACCTCGAGTTGGTCCAGGCCGAGCGCCGGGAGTTTCGATTGCGCGATGCGCTGGCGCCGATCCGCGATCGCTTCCATTACTTAGTGCTGGACTGCCCGCCGGCGTTGGATCTGCTGACGCTGAATGCTTTGGTCGCGGCCGACGCAGTCCTGATTCCCATGCAGGCGGAATACTTCGCGCTGGAAGGAATTTCTGAGCTGCTGGACACGATCGAGCGAATCCGGTCGGGATTGAATCCTGGGCTTACGGTTGAAGGCGTTGTGCTCACGATGTTCGATGACAGGACCAATCTGGCGCAGCAGGTGACGGCCGAGCTGAGCCGCTACTTCGGAAACACGCTTTGCAAAACCACGATTCCGCGGAACGTCCGCCTGGCGGAGGCGCCGAGTCATGGGAAGCCGGTCCTTATTTATGACGTGCGCTCGCGGGGTGCGGAGAGCTACATCCAACTGGCGAAGGAGATTCTGGGGCACACGATGAATGTGCGGGAGATGCCGGCGGCGGAGGAGGCGGGCGAGGAAAAGGAAGTGGTGAACGCGCCGCGCTGGAAGCGGTGGATGAAGGAACGGAATAAATTGATAACCATCGATCTTAAAGATCGATGAGCATCGATGTACAGCGGCCGGTGAGGGATTCAGGGAGGGCAAAGAATGACTACTACAGCGGAAAAGATCACAGAAACTGCGACTGAGAAGCCGATGGAGAAGCGGCGGGCGCTGGGACGGGGGTTGGATTCGCTTTTGCCGGTGGGGCCGCGGGTGGTGACGATGGGTGCGGTTGCGGCCGAGCCCGGAGTCTTGCCGGAGTTGCATGCTGCGATAGGGTTGAAGCGTGAGCCGGGGGACGCAGTTGTCCATATCAAGCTCGACCAGATTGACGAGAATCCTTACCAGACGCGGCGAGCGTTTGACGACGCGGCGTTGCAGGAGTTGGCGGATTCGATCCGGGTGAGCGGGGTGGTGCAGCCGATCGTGGTGCGGCTGTCTTCGACCGGACGCTTCACCCTAGTGCTGGGTGAGCGGCGATGCCGAGCGGCGAAACTGGCGGGCGAGCTGACTATTCCGGCGATCGTAAGGCAGATTTCGAATCAGCAGGCGGCGGAGATGACTGTCGTTGAGAACCTACAACGGCAGGACCTGAATTGCCTGGAGCAGGCGAATGCTTTTGCGCGTTTGAGCCGCGACTTCGGGCTGACGCAGGAGCAGATTGGGCAGCGCACGGGATGTGCGCGGGCGTCGGTGGCGAATTACATGCGGCTGTTGCGCTTGCCGGCTGAAGTGCAGGGGTATCTGGCGGATGGACGGCTGGGCTTCAGCGAGGCACGGGTGTTGTTGCAGTTGACCGATGCGCCGTCGATTCCGTTTATCGCCAAGGAAGCGATCGACGGAAAAATGTCGGTGGCGCAGCTGATCGAACGGGTGGACCGCGCCAACCTACCGCAGGAAGCGTTTCCGCCGGCACAAGTTTACAAGGAGATAGATCCCAACGTGCGGGCGATACAGACCGAGATGGAGCGGGTGCTGGGTTGCCGGGTGCGGATTAGCGATCGCAGGGGACGAGGGAGGATTGTGATTGAGTACGCGACGTTGGAGGATTTTGACCGGGTGGTGGAGATGTTGAAGGGCTAGTTTCCGGTTTCCAGAACCAGGAAAGGTAGGAATCACAGGAGTAACAGGTGGGCCGGTGGCGCAGCCGGGTCCACGGTATTAGTGGCGAAACCGGCCCCGGAAATGGTGAAGTGGTAAGAGAGATGCTCTTTCGCCGCTCCGTGGCAATTTTCTAGTCCGCCCACGGCTTGCGCCGTGGGCTTTATTCTTGCGCCGCTCCGCGGCTTCGCTCACCATTGGGCGCGGATACCTCAGGCGCTAAAGCGCGTCGTCATAGGAGGCCGTTAATGCAGCGGTGAAGCGCTGCTCCACCCAAACACGGGTGATTTGTGGTTACACGTGCGAACATCCCCGCCCAAGCGGAGCTTGGACGGGACACCCTTGAGAGTAGCTTTGACGGACGAGAGTTGTCTGCCCCACGCGTGAGCGGTCAAAAGCCTGTTGAGCTTCGCTCAACCCGCCCAGATGAGGACATCCGGGCCTGCGTGGGTGGGGGTGAGTGAGATTGGCAGAGTGCAAGTATTTGCATATTGACAGGGGCAGCCAGCGCCGAACATAATTCTCCGCACGTTTTGGGCACATCTTTCTTTATCGGTCTAGCCTGGAACCGAATCCCCCGTACGCCCCGTGTTTAAGTTTGGCCCTCCCCTGGAGCCAAGGTTCTATTTCCGAAGGAGATGCCTGCCATGAAATCCCTCGTCACGTGCGTGGTAGCTGGATTCTTATTGCTAGTTCTTTCCCTGGCCGCTCAGACTTCAGGTAGCAGCGCTGCGGTTGCCCAGGTGCCTCCGGTGATCCAGTTTTCCAGCGTGGCTACGGACGAGGCCGGAGGCGCGCTGAGTGGTTCGGTGGCGATGACCTTCTCGCTTTACAACAATGCACGTGGCGGTGAGCCGTTGTGGAGCGAAACGCAGAACGTGCCACTGGATAGCTCAGGGCATTACTCGGTGTATCTGGGAATAACCAGGGTGAGCGGAGTGCCGGTCAGCTTGTTCGCCACTGGGCAAGCGCACTGGCTGGGGGTGCAGATTGCGGGACAAGCAGAGCAAGCGCGGGTGTTTCTGGTGAGCGTGCCCTATGCGATGAAAGCCGGAGACGCGGCTACGGTGGGGGGATTGCCGCCGTCGGCGTTCGTGCTGGCAGCACCGGGTGGAGCGGATGCATCCGCGCCTGCTTCGTCGTCCTCTGGGGCCGAGAATTCCGTCAACGTCGGCCCGGCGGGTACGCAGAACTACATTCCCATATGGACCGACGGCTCGGGTCACCTGGGCGACTCCATTCTTTATCAAGCGGGCGGCAGCGAGGTTGGCATTGGCACGACCACGCCTGCGGGCACGTTAGACGTGAATGGCAGTGTGATTTCGCGCGGGGCGCTGCAATTGCCCAGCAGCGGCACGGCGACCGCCGGCACGGGTTTCAATTCGCAGCCGTTCTCGCTGCAAGGATCTGCGTTCAACAGCAGCACGGGAAAAGCGACTGGGCCGGTGTTTCAGTGGCAGACGGAACCCAGCGGGAATGACACGGCGAGTCCGGCCGGAACTTTGAATCTGCTGTACGGGAATGGATCGGGCTCGCCAAGCGAAACTGGATTGAACATTGCCGGCAATGGGCAGATTACGTTCGCCTCCGGGCAGAGCTTTCCGGGAGCCGGGACTATTACCGGAATCACGGCGGGCATCGGGCTCAGCGGGGGCGGCACGAGCGGCAACGTGACGATCGCGGTCGACACCGCGTTCGGAGACACACATTACGCGCGACTGGCCGCGGTCAACACCTTCACCAAGAATCAAAAGGTGGCTGGCACTATGACGGCGACCGCATTTTCCGGGAATGGTGGAGGGTTGACCAACCTGCAAGGCGCGAACGTGCAAGGCGCAGTGGCGACGGCAAACAACGCACTGAACCTGGGCGGCTTGGCGCCGAGCGCGTATCAGCCAGCGGGCCCGTACGCGACGACTGGCAGCAATAATTTCACCGGCGATCAGAACGTGACCGGGAATGTTGCGGCTACGGGATCGATCTCCGGGGCGGCGGCGACTTTCACTGGCTTGGTGACGGCGACCGGCGCGCTGTTACCGGCGAGTGGGACAGCGACGGCGACGATGGGTTTCGATTCGCAGCCGCTGGATGCAGTGGCATCGGCTTACAATCGCAATACGTCGCAGGCAGTGAATGAAGACTTCCGCTGGCTGGCCGAGCCGGTGGGCAATGACAGCACGGCGCCGACGGGAAGGCTCGGCTTGTTGTTTGGGGAGGCTGGCGCGGTCCCGACCGAAACCGGGCTCTCGATTATCAGTAACGGGCAGATCATTTTCGCGCAAGGGCAGACGTTTCCGGGCGCAGGCACGGTGAGCAGCGTAGGCAGCGGGGCGGGACTGACGGGCGGGCCGATCACAGGCGAAGGGAGCTTGAGCATCGCGACGGGCGGGGTGAGCAATGCCATGCTGACGAATTCATCGCTGACGGTGACGGCGGGGACGGATCTGACCGGCGGCGGTGCGGTGGGGTTGGGCGGCAACACCACGCTCAATCTGGACACTACCAAGGTCCCGCAGTTGAGCACGGCGAACACGTTCACCGGCAATCAGACAATCACCAGCACGGGCGGAGTTGCGCTTCAGGCCACAAGCGCGAAACAAACTGTGCAGGTGGCGACGCCAACATTGCTTCTCAATGGGCTTAGCAATGGTGCGAGCATGTTCAGCGTTGATCGGTCCGGCAATGGGATTTATAAAGGCGGTGTCACGGTTGGCAATCTTATCCTGGGCCCGAGCGACGGGATCGTACTCCAGGCCATGAACACAGCCGGAGCAAATGTCTCGCTGGCCACACCGAGCTTCCTTATTAGTGCGTTTTCGAACAGCGGGGACGCGTTCAATGTCGATTACAAAGGGAATGTCACGGTGGTAGGGAACTTGAGTGTCGGGGGCAGCCTGAGCAAGGGGAGTGGCTCATTCAAGATTGACCACCCGCTCGACCCTGCGAACAAGTATCTCTACCACTCGTTCGTCGAATCCCCGGACATGATGGACGTCTACAACGGGAATGTCGTCACCAACAAACGCGGCGTCGCCGTAGTGGTTTTGCCGGATTACTTCGAAGCGCTGAATCGTGACTTCCGCTATCAGCTCACGGTGATTGGCCAATTCGCGCAAGCCATGGTGGCCAAGGAGATCCGCAACGGGCGTTTCATGATCAGGACGAGCAAGCCCGGGGTAAAAATTTCCTGGCAAGTGACCGGCATACGTCAGGATGCCTACGCCAACGCCCACCGTATCCAGGTGGAAGAAGGGAAAGCGCCACCGGAGCAAGGGCGATATTTGCATCCCGAACTGTTCGGCGCGCCGCCGGAGCAGGCGATTGGATTTCGTGCTGCATCTGCCGTGGCACCGGTTGTGGGAGGCACTACTGCAGCGTTGGTGACGGCGAAGTGAGGATAGCGGGATGAGCTGTCCTGAGTCCGGGCGAACCAGAAAAGCCAGGAATCAGGAGAGTCATCAGTGGGATGTAGCTGCGCCGAAACGCCGGTGCGCAGGCTGGAAATAAGAATTCCGGATGGTGAAGTGGTAGATAGTTGCTTCTGCGCCGCTTTGGGCTGATTCTAAGCCGCGACATTCTGGTCCCCACACCTTTATCTCTTCCCACGTTTGCACAAAACGGAAAGAGCCCCGCCGGCCGCGGTCAACCCCAACCCTTCCTCTTGACAGCGGTCCGATTTGCGATATAGTTCGGGCGCTTGTCTTTCTCATGCCCGCTCCAACGGGTGCGAACCCGCCACAGGAGCCAGTTTTAGGGTGGTTGGCAGGGGGGAGAATCACCATCAGGAGAGGAATGAATGAAAAACTGCGGCTCGGGAATGGGACGTTTGCTTTTGCTGGTGTTGTTGCTGTCCGTGGCCACGATGGCGGCCGGCCCCACGGTAACTTTCAGGTTCAAAACGGAGAGTGTTCCGGGAGCGCTGGAGACGGATATTTTTGGAGTGAACAATTCGGAGGTGGGAGTTGGGTCCTACGTGGATAGCGGCGGCGTGCGGCATGGTTTTATGGCTGGCGGCGGGACGGTGACACCGCTTGACGATCCGAATGGGACGAACACGTATTGCTTCGGGATCAACAATGTGGGGGCGGTCGTGGGTTATTACACGACTTCGAGCTTTGCGGCGCAGGCGTTTCTCTATGAGAACGGGACCTTTACTGATATTGGGCCGGCGGGGGCGGTGGGATCGCAGGCGATTGGGATCAATGATAGCGGAGACGTCAACGGCAACTTCAGTGACTCGAACGGGGGCGGACACGGATTTCTGTTGAAGGGTGGTACATATACCACGATCGATGTGCCGGGGGCGGCGTTTACGCTGGGTGGCGGAATCAACAACGCGGACATCATGACGGAGGTGTGGATTGATTCGGAAGGAAATTCCGAATCATCGGTTTACAACGGCACGAAGTTCGTGACTATCAATGTTCCCGGGGCGGAGAGCTCGTCGGCGGGGGCGATCAGCAATAACAATGACATTGTGTTTTCCTGGGAGGATTCGAGCGACAATTATTATGGCGCATTGCTGCACGCGGGGACTTTTACCAACTTCGAAGAGCCCAAGGGATCGAGGACGTGGGGCTACGGGATCAATGATCATCACGTGATTGTGGGATCGTATCGGCCTACGGGTGCGCAGATCAATACGGGTTTTGCGGCGACATATTATAGGGTGCGAAAGCAGAAAACCTTGGCGACGGATTTGCGCGGATGAACACGGATTTGCGAGGGACTGGGCTACAACTCAGTGGTCTGGGGCGAAGCGGACGATCAGGCCTTTGGGACCCACGGCGAAGACTTCTCCGGAGGGGCTGAGGCTGACGGCGTTGAGATTGAGGTCCCAGATTTTCTGCCATTTCGTGGCGGTAGTGTCGGCACAGGCGGCGTGGGTGGCGCCGGCGACTAAGACTGCCGAGCTTCGCTCGGCCGGACAGCCGAGGGCGGCCGTCCCCACGCGGTTCGTGGCTACGGCGGAGAAATACCACTGGGGCGAAATGGGCGCTAGGGTCCAGGTACGGCCGGCGTCGTTGGTGAAGGCGAGGTTGGGGCCGTCTTTTTCTGGGTGCTGGTAGTCACCGCCGGCGATGACGCCGTGCTTCGAGTCGCGGAAGGCGATGGAGAAGATGCCGGCGGAGTCGACTCCGTGGACGACAGGAGTTTCGGTGACGCTCCAGCTTTTGCCGGCGTCGGTGGAATGGAATACGCGGGCGGCTTTTCCTCCTGAGGCAAACCAGACGTTGTTCTTTCCTTGGACAGTAATGCAGGTTCCACTGGCAGCGAAAGCGCCTTCGCCGGCGATGGCAGGCGGGAGCTTGTCGGGCGAGATGGGTGTCCAGTGCTGGCCGCCGTCTTCAGTTGAGATCAGCTCAAATTTGTTGTTTACGGGATCGCCGACGGCGATGCCGTGGTCGGGATTCCAGAAAGCCATGCAATCGAAAAAGCCCTTGGGATCTTGATTAGTGAATTGCAGGGACCAGGTTTTGCCGGCGTCGGTGGTTTTGTAGATGCGCGATTGATCTCCGGGGCCGGCAGCGAGGAGGTAGGCGAGGTCGGAGTGGAAGGCTTCGACGTCGCGGAAGTCGAGAGATTCGGCACCGGGGACTTGGGCGGGAAGCCAGGTGTTGCCGGCGTCAGTGGTGCGGAGATAGGTGCCGTGAGTGCCGCTGGCCCATGCGATGTTAGGCGCGGGGGTGCTTAGGCCGCGGAGGTTTTCGGTGGTGTGGGAATTCTGGATGGTTGAAGTTTGGGCGAAGAGAGAGGTGGAGAGAAAGATGAAAGTGGACAGGCGCATCACGGTTGGCTGACATGATAGCGTGTTGGGTGGTGATCGGGTTGCATTTCGCTTCCCTGGAAAGTTAGAGCTTTTGACCGCAAAGGGCGCAGAGGGTTTCGCGAAGAACGCTAAGAAAAGCCGGTGATTCGATGAAGAATATTCTGCTGGAGATTTGTTGTGGGTCGATTGATGATGCGATCCAGGCCGAAAAGGGTGGTGCGGACCGGGTGGAGTTGTGCTCGGCGCTGTTTCTGGGCGGGTTGACGCCATCGATCGGGACCATTCAGGAAGCGGAGAGCAGGCTGAAGATTCCTGTGATGGTCATGGTGCGTCCGCGGGGCGGAGGATTTTGTTACACCGAGGCTGAGGTGGCCACGATGGAGCGCGATGCGGAAGCGGCGATCGACTGCGGGGCGGATGGGGTGGTGTTTGGCCTGCTGGAAGATGACGGCAAGATTGATGTGAAGCGAACGAAGCGGATGCGCCAACTGATTGGCAAGCGGCAGGCGGTGTTTCACCGGGCATTCGACGTTACGCCGGATCCGTTCAAGGCGTTGGAGCAGTTGGTGGACCTGGGGATCACACGGATTCTGACCAGCGGGCAAAAAGACACGGTACCGGAGGGAGTGGAACTAATCGCTGAGTTGATCGAGCGGGCGGGCAGGCGGATTGAGATTCTGCCGGGGGGTGGTGGGCTTCGGCCGTTCAATATGCAGGAGATTGTGGAGAGAACGGGGTGCCGTCAGGTACACATGACGGCGTGGAGTGCGGTGAGGGATTCGTCGACGCATGCGCGTTCGGAAGTAACGTTTGGCGGGGCGCTGCATCCACCGGAAGATCTCTACGACATGACGGATGCGAAGTTGGTGAGGGAAATTGCGGCGAGGTTGCGCAGAGGGTAGCAGATTCGCGCGAGAATTCCTCGCGGGGCCGTTGCTGGGTGTCCACGGGCATGGGGCCCCTCGCTTCGCTCGGGGATGACAGTTTTTACTTGTTCCAAGCACCGAGCAGGCGGCGGATGTCGATCATTTGGGCTAAGTGATGGGAGTTGTGGTCGGCGATCAGGAGCACTTCGCGGAGGATGGTCTGGCCGTCTCCCCAGGGAATTTTGGCGAAGAGATCGGTGCGGGGATTCTTGACTAAGTTCTGCATGGTCTTCAAATCTGCGCGGAATTGTTTGACGCTGGCATTCCAGGCGGATGGACTGGGCGGAGCGGCGGTCTTCGGCCAGTAGTCATCCGGCCATTTAGGCGCGGCGTACTTTGGGTTGCGGCTGAATTCGAGGATGTCCCATTGCGCGAGGCGCAGGTGTTCGAGGAGCATCCAGAGGGAGTGGGGATAGCCAGCGGGTTTCTTAGCGCGGAGGTTGGCGGGGAGGTTGGCGATGACGGCGTCGAAGGTGGCGTGGGCGTGGCCGCCTTGGAGAAGTTCGAGAAGGTGTTGGCGGAGGGATTGGTCGTGGTTGGGCATAAGAGTCTGTTTCCATTGTAACTGGGTGGTGGTTCCGCTGTGGGGGGCGAGACGTCCCCAGGACAGCCGCCGGGACGGGGGCGCTAAGGTTTGCGGTCAGACCCGGCCGCGGAATTGGATGATTCTTCGGCGGTCGCGTTTTGATGGTCTGCCTGCGGGCAACTGTTCGAATTGTTGCGTCGCCTTGCGCTCGGCTGCGACTTTCATGCGGAGCTCTTTGCTTTCTTCGGTCTCGCGGTAGAGAGTTTGCGCGACTGAAGCGGGGCCGCGGACCTCGCTGAGCAGCACGACTTCCACATGAAATTCGCCGCCGGCGTTGGTGACGCGCAACCTGTCGCCGATGCGGACGTCGCGAGCGGCTTTGGCGAGCTGGCCGTTGGATTGAATCCTACCGAGTTCGCAAGCTTTTGCGGCCAATGATCGCGTCTTGAAGAATCGGGAGGCCCAAAGCCACTTGTCGATGCGGACGGAGGTCATGGCTTACTTTCCTCCGGTCTTTCTTCTGGTCGAACCGTTGTCACCAGGATAGGTTCGGGCTCCGGTTTTTCGCCACGATAGACGCGGGAGATGCCTCGAACGATGCGGCGGAATGGGAGTTGGCCTTTGTCGTCCGCGAAAAAGATTTCACCGAGGCGATGGCTGCGGTAGTACCAGCGCTTGAGTAGCGCGAGATGCTCCATGGTCTCGAGAGCGGTTTTTTGGGTGGGTTGGGAGGTGTTTAGGGTTTCCTGGACGCGGGATTCGATGGACTGTGATTTGGTATGTTCAGCGGATGAAATGGGGAAAACCAGGGGACCGTCGATGTGGGCGGAATGAATGCGAAAGAAGTTGACGGATTGCGGGGTGGCGCTGGGTTGCACCATCAGCGCAGAGAGCCGGTCGATGCGATGGACGATTTCCGGGAGCTGGCTCAGGGTGGGCTGAAGTTTTTCGAGGCGGGCGTGGAGGGCGGCGGCGGCTTCGAACTCGAGAGTGGTTGAGGCAGAGTCGCGCTGGGTGGAAATTTCGTGGAGCAGGGAGTTTCCACCAGAGTCGAAATAGGACTGCACGCGGGAAACCTCGGCGCGGTATTCGTCGTCGGTGCAGCCTTTGAAGCAGGGGGCGAGGCACATTTTCATTTCGGAGTAGATGCAGCCGGGGAACTTAGGGTCAGGATTGAGGTTGTCAACGCAACGGCGCATCTTGAAAAAGTCGAGCGAATCGTTGGCGTACTTCTCAGCGGCGGTGCGGGATGAAAATGGACCGTAATAGAGGGATTTTCCTTGCAGACGGCCAAGGCGGGTGGTGACCGAGGCGCGAGGATACTGGTTTTCAAGGTGGAGCTTGACCAGGGGAGCGAAGCGGAGGCGGAGGCGATCGGCGTAGGTTTTGGGAAGTGACGCGCGCAGAGTTTGATATAGCAAGAAACCGGATTCGAAGTCAGAGCCGGTGGGCGTGAATTCGATGTGGTGGACGCGGTCGCGGAGGTTGAGGCGTTTGCTGTGTTCGGTGGGCGGGCCCAGAAGGCGCTGTAGACGGCGGCGGAGGTTGGCAGTTTTGGTGATGTAGGGCTCGGATTTAGGGTCGTCTCCGCGGAGAAGAAAGACGGCTGGGGCGGCGGGGACGGCGGCGAAGAGCTCGGCGTCGTTGGTGGGGACGAAGTCGAGGCGGGTGAGCACGAGGTTATTGTAGTTTGGAAAACCTTTTTCGCCGCGGATTTGCGCGGATCAACGCGGATCTGCAAAAACCAAAATCATTCACCACAGAGGCACGGAGACACAGAGAAAAACCAACCCCTTCAAACCACTAACCACGGGGGACACAGAGGCGCACAGAGGAAAGGCTGGGCCACGGATCTGAAAAAAGGCTCTTCATCGCAGAGAACGCAACACCATTAACCACAAAGGACACAAAGGTGCACGAAGGAAAACCTAGCGGAAGCTGGCGCTGCGGAGGGTTTCACGGAAGTCTCCGCCTTGAACGTTTACCGTACGGCACATTTCGAGGAGGCGCGAACGCATGCGTTCAGTAATGCGATCTCCAAGTGTCTCCTTCTCTGCTGAGTATTTTGCCGCATCTGCGCTGTGGCTAATCACGTTGTGCGGACGATTTCTTTCTCGAAGGTTTGGGAAATTGGTAGTGATGACAGTTGTGCGGTTGTCATTGTAGCGTGTGTTCAGGATCAGGCTGACCGTATCCCACACCCACTGTGTCGGTTTAACAGCACCGAGTTCGTCGAGTACTACGATTTCGGTTTCAAACACGGGGCGCAACACTTCGAGCTCAGTGGCTTGTACGGATTGGTTGTACGAATTCTGGATCTGCTTGAGTAACTCACGATAGTCGTAAAACAGGCACGGGATACCCTTGCTGGAAATGAGCTCCTTAATGATACCCACGGCGAGGTGAGTTTTTCCGACGCCGACATCACCAACCAGAAGTAGTCCGGTGTTGTCCACTGGGTATTCTTCCACGAATCGACACGCTGCCATTCGCGCTGGCGCTAGGGAGCGGTACGGGCCTTCGAACTCAAAATTAGAAAGCTCGCAGTGCTCGTAGCGTTTGGGGATGCGGGCGGCGGTGAGCAGCGCCTGGGTGCGTTCTTGCAGGCGGCAATCGCAGCGGGTTACGCGGCGGTCGGGGCCGTCGGTGATGGGGCGCCAGCCGGTGCCTTCACACTTGGGGCAGACTTCCGCGGCGACTTTCATAGTATTGACTTTGCCTCTTCGGACGGGTGTTGCGCAAGTGTAAACGGCAGTGCGTCTGTGTAGATGTTGTGGAGGGCGGAGGAAAACCAGTCACGGATTTTCACGGATGAGCACGGATTTGCGAACCTCAACCACAAAGGACACTAAGGCACACAAAGGAAATCCCACCAAGATCATGATTTGGTTTTGCGGGGGGCGTGGGATCCGAAGGGCTCCTCGGCGGCAGCGTCTTTGACCATTTGCAGGAAGACGCGGGCTTCGGGGCGCAGGGGGCGGCGGCGGGGATGAATCACGTCGAGGCTGCGCTGCAAGGGTTCGGCGTCGAGAAGTTTAACGGTGGTGAGTTTACGCGAGCGGATTTCGCGTCCGACGGCGAGCTGGGGCAGGAACGAGAGGCCGAGGCCGCGTTCCACCATGCGCTTGGCGGTCTCGATGGAGTCGACTTCGAGAGCGACGTTGGGCATCAGGCCAGCGCGGCGGAAGAGGCTGTGGGTGAGGGTCCAGTCACTGGAGCCGTGATCGTAGAAGATCAGCGGCCAACCGGCGACGGTTTCGAGAGTGGCACGGCGGGAATGTGGAGGACCGCGGCGGGGGTGGGCGATCAACAGCAGCGGGTCTTCGCGCAAGCTGATGGTTTCAACTTCGGGATGTTGCAAGGAGCGGGCGAGCCCGATTTCGGCTTCCTCGTTAAGTACCATTTCCAGGACTTCTTTGGAATGTCCGGGACGGATGCTGATGTTGACGGTGGGGTGGGCTTGCTGGAAGCGTTGCAGAACGTCAGGCAAGAAGTAGACGGAGATCGACAGCGCAGCGGCGATTTTCAGCGGGATGCCGCTGGCGGGCTGCGCCTGATGGACGGCTTGGCGGGCGAGGGATGCGGTGCGCAGGAGTTCCTCGGCGTGGGGGCGGAAGGTGCGGCCGGCGTCGGAGACGACCAGGCCGCCGCGGGAGCGAGAGAAGAGTCTCACCCCTAGAGACTCTTCCAGGGCCTTGATGCGAGCGCTGACGGCCGGCTGGCTGATGTGCAGAGCCTCGGCTGCGCGATGGAAGCCGCCGAAAGTGGCGACGGCCATGAAAGTTTCTACTTGAGAAAGTTCCATAGGAGTCTGTTGTAGACATTAAGGAGTGCCGCCCCTGCAATGCCGATGTCATAAGCTTCTCTTTCGCCCCGACTTCACAATCAAGGTCAAAGGCGGCGGACAAGATGTGAAGGCGGCCATCCCTAACAACATAGTATTATCATATAACTCATGACTGATAGCAAATAGTTATCAGCGCGATAGAAAGGTTGCGTTTGACCAGGGGCGCCGGGTGCAACAGAATCACATAGCTGAAGCACCCCCGGAACGACTGGGGCAGAGCGGATCAGCAAAGCCCCCAACCTTCTGAAAATCAGGCCAGTGAGAGGATTGACCAAAAATGGCAAGCAACGGAAAAGCCGCACATACGCAGAACGATTGGAATACGAATCCGCGCTGGAAGGGAATTACCCGGCCCTACACGCAGCAGGATGTGGAACGGCTGCGCGGGTCCGTACACATTGAGTACAGCCTGGCGCGGATGGGCGCGGAGCGGCTGTGGGATCTGTTGCAGAGCGAAACTTATGTGCCTGCGCTGGGAGCTATGACTGGCAACCAAGCGGTGCAACAGGTGAAAGCGGGTTTGCAGGCCATTTATGTGAGCGGTTGGCAGGTAGCTGCGGATGCCAATGATGCCGGGCAAATGTATCCCGACCAGAGCTTGTATCCGGCGGATAGCGTGCCCAACCTTTGCCGGCGAATCAATCAGGCGCTGACTCGGGCCGACCAGATCCATCATTCCGAGAACAAGAACGGCGTCTGCTGGTTCGCCCCGCTGATCGCCGATGCGGAAGCCGGATTCGGCGGCAATTTGAATGCCTTTGAATTAATGAAGGCGATGATCGAGGCGGGCGCGGCCTGCGTGCATTTTGAAGATCAGCTTTCCTCTGCCAAGAAATGCGGCCACTTGGGTGGCAAGGTGCTGGTGCCGACGGTGGAAGCGATCCAGAAGCTGGTGGCGGCGCGGCTGGCGGCGGATGTGATGGGCGTACCTACGCTGATCATGGCGCGAACCGACGCTGACAGCGCGCATTTGCTCACCAGCGATGTTGATCCTCGCGACCGGGAGTTCCTGACTGGGGAACGGACGGCGGAAGGCTTTTTCGGTATCCGGGGCGGCCTGAAATCGGCCATCGCACGGGCGATCGCTTATGCTCCGTATTGCGACATGATCTGGTGCGAGACCTCGCATCCTGATCTGGAGGAAGCACGGGAATTCGCCGACGCGGTGCATGCGAAGTATCCGGGAAAGATGCTGGCTTACAACTGCTCACCGTCGTTCAACTGGAAGAAACACCTGGACGATGCGACCATTGCCAAGTTCCAACGGGAACTGGGAGCCATGGGATACAAGTTCCAGTTCATCACGCTGGCGGGCTTCCACGCTCTGAATTTGAGCATGTTCGAGCTGGCGCGTGGCTACAAGATCGCGGGCATGACGGCATACTGCCGATTGCAGGAGAAAGAGTTCAGCCGCGAAGCATCGCACGGCTACGAGGCGGTGAAACATCAGCGGTTTGTGGGAACGGGTTATTTCGATGCGGTCACGCAGGTGATTGCCGGAGGCACATCTTCGGTGACGGCGCTGGCAGGATCAACCGAAGCCGAGCAGTTTTCAGGAATCAAGCTACAGGTACATCCGAAGAGCGGGCCGGATGCGGCGTGCCAGCCGATTCTGGGCGAGTGCCCTTCAGAGGTTGGGGCCACGGAGTCGCGCGAGGATGTTTTACAGCCCTCCGGCGACTAAGGCTTTTGAACTAGTTTTCTTGGGGACTCATCTGCTTAAGAAAGCCGTTTTCCGCCGCTAACCGGCGCGGAGAACGGCTCATTTTTTGTCCGGAAGGAGCGATTGCGAGGTTTGGGCGGTTCAGGATTAGCCGAAAGAACGCAACCGGCGCGGATTTCCACGATTTCCACAGTTGACTTTCTTCTCTATGGGGCGCTAAATAATGCCGCCGGGTTTCTAAACTCAGCGAGCGCATCCCTCCCCCGCGCTTTTTGAGGACAAAGAGACCCGCCAGGAGAGACGATGAATAAAGCCGATCTCATTGACCGCATAGCAGCAGGCGCCGGTATCAGTAAAGCGCAAGCCGGTACAACAATCGACACCGCTGTGGAAAGCATTACCGGTGCATTGAAGAAAGGTGATCGGGTAGCGTTGATTGGATTTGGCACCTTCTCGGTATCGCAGAGAAAGGCCCGCAATGGACGTAATCCTCAGACGGGCGCCACCATCAAAATTGCTGCCCGGAGAGTGGCGAAGTTTACCCCGGGAGCTGAACTGAGAAAGACTGTAAACCGAACCAAGTAAAGGGACCGATTCTACATCGAATGCGGCAGGGGGTCGGCCCTGCCGTTTTTCATTGTGCGCCAGTTCAAACCTTTAGCCGCAGATTACGCTGATTAACGCTGATGCCGGGCACGACGAGCCCGCCTCCCTTAGGTTCGGTTTGCTGAATCCTGGGGGCATCCTTTAGAATCAAATGGCTTCGGTAGAGGTCAGGAAACCATGAAAACAGCCATACATCCCGCTTACAACGACATCCGCGTCATGTGCGCGTGCGGTAACAGTTTTGCCACACGTTCGACCCATCGGGGCGACATCCACGTTGAAATCTGCTCAAGTTGCCATCCATTCTTTACCGGCAAGCAGAAGCTGCTGGATACGGCCGGCCGAGTGGAGCGCTTTAGGCGGAAGTATGCCAAGGTGGAGACGGCCAAGAAGTAGCTTTGGCCGCAGATTTACGTTGATAAACGCTGTTTTAGGAGCCTCCTAGTTAGGAGGCTTTTTTCTTTGTTTTTGCGGCCTCCGGTAGAATTGATGGGTGCGTAAGTTCTGGGACAATTCGGGGGAGGCCGCGGGCGAGGGTGCTTGCGCCACACGGGCTGTGCCTGTCCCTTCGTTGCTCAAGATCGGCAGGGTTGAGATTCGTCCGGCTACCGTTTTGGCCCCCATGGCTGGCGTGACGGATACGGTGTTTCGCCGGTTTATCCGCAACCTGGGTGGATGCGGGTTGATCATGACGGAGTTCACCTCGGCTGACGGGGTGCTTCGGGCCAAGGATCAGAAGGCTAAGCGCTACCTGCATTTCTACGAGGACGAACATCCTATTTCGGCGCAGCTTTTTGGCAGCGATCCTAAGGTGATGGCGGATGCGGCGCGGATTGTGGAAGGGCTGGGATTCGATTTGGTGGATTTGAACCTAGGGTGTCCGGCGAAGAAGGTGGTGAAGTGCAATGGGGGGTCCGGGTTGCTGCGGGATTTGCCGGCGATTGGGCGCATCTTTGAAGCGGTTCGCGGGGCGGTGACGATTCC
>JBKQLO010000206.1:0-7467 GCA_052147055.1 Terriglobales bacterium | reverse complement strand
CGCTCGCAGCCCACGGGCAAAGCTGCGGAGAACGGCGGCCTAACGAATTAGGCTGCGTATGCCATCTGTTGATTGGCAATTATCATTTTGCACGCGATTACGGGTGTGTGCACCCCGGCATGCCTCTTGGCCGCAAGCATCTCCGTCGAATCCGTGACGCCCCCACTGGTGGGATGGGCCTGCAAAGAACTATCTCTATTCTGCGGAGGAAGTCGCGGGAAGTCAAATGTTGACTGCTTCCCAGCTATCAGTTCTCAGCTGCCAGTTCTCGGGTCCCAGTTTTCAGGAAAGCATTCGTGCTCTCTGCTTCAGAACCGGCCACGGCGGTCAGGGCGTGCAGCCCGACACGGGGTCTCCCATCGAAATGGTGATTGGGGCCGACGAGATGGACTTGGTGGGATCGCTTAACGAGGTTGCGGTTAAGGTAACGGTGCCGCCGCTCGGAACCGTGCCGGGAGCCTGGTAGCAGGTCGGAACATTGCTGGCTATCTGGGCTGGATTAAACGAGCCACAATCCCCGGCGGGGACGCAAGTAAAATTCACGCCGGCATTCTTGGGGTCGTTGGCAACGACTGCTGCGATGCCTGTCGTGGTGCCGGTGTTGAGCGCAGCGGGAGGCGGAGAATAGGGGCTGAACGTAACCACAATCGCGGGAGGCTGGTATTTGGGATCGCCGCAGGCAATAAGTGCGGCCGCGGCACCCATGGACATGACGACCATCGCCTTGGGAATCAGCCTCATGCCTTCTTCCCGGTTACTTGTGCTCTCTCCGACCCAACCGCCCGCCGCAGCAATTCCACAAACTGGTTAATCCGCTCTTCTTTCTCCTCCGGAACCGGTCCCAACTTCCGAAACAGTCCTGGATCTAACTCCTCCGTCAGCAGCGCATCCTGAAACCGGTCCATTGTCCACTCCAGAATCGATCCCGTCATGTGCACATCGAGATCCGTCCGCAACTCTCCCCGCTTGACTCCAAAACCCACAAACTCACGCCATCCGTAAGGATCCTCCACCACCAGAAAACGATTGATCTCCCTGCGTAGCGCCAGATCCGTCCCATAATTACCGATAAGATAAATTCGGTACGAGGCCCAGTTATCCCGCACCATATTCTCTGTGCGCCCCAGCCAGTACCGCAGCACTTCGAAAAATCCTAGTTCCAGAGCCGCTGCCGAAGCCTGCATATATTTCGGAAACGACTGCACCGCCTTCTTGTACGCCTCGAAGAACAATCCCTCCTTGCTCCTGAAGTGCTGGAACACCGACCCCTTGGCAATACCTAACTGCGCCGCAATATCTTCCACCCGCGCCGCGCTGTACCCGCGCTCGGCAAAATGCCGTATCGCCGCATCCACAATCCGCGCCCGCTTCGCTTCCGAACGCGGTCGCGGCTTCCCATCCTCCCTCATCTGCATCGGTTTCGCCAGCGTGCTCGCAATTCCTTCCATGGCCCACTCCCCTTAAGTTTGTCTTGACCCTCGGTCAACAAAAAGATACAGCACTCCTAAACCATTTTCCAATCGGCCGTTTCCATGCCCTTTGGTTAATTTCTTCAGCCGGATTCTACCCCTCTTTTGACCATTGGTCATCCCGCATGTTCAGCCGCCGCCGGAGACTCCCGGTCTGTTGCCGGGTAAATAAGCTGCGAACCGCCGGGCAACCGGCTTGCTCCAAGCTCGCGCCTCAGCACAAGACCACCACCGACTTTTCAGTGGTACAGCGCTGCATTAGAAGTTATGTTAGGAAGTCAAGAACGCGAGGTTCGTATCAGGAGATCGCCTTGGGGAATGCTGAACCCTCTTGGAAATAAGACGCCCCTTTAAGGGGCTGAACCAAAAAAGGAGATTCCAAATGTCCGAAACCGCTCAGCAATACACGCAGCGCATCCTGGCCAACGCCCAGGGACAAGACTCTCTCAAAGTCCAATCCGTCACCACAAAAAAGCTGGCTCGTCTCATCAAGGGCGTCCCCACTGCCAAACTCCGCAAGCGCCCCGCGCCCGGCAAATGGTCCATTGCCGAAATTCTCGCTCACCTCGCTGACGTCGAAATTGCCATCGGCTGGCGCATGCGCTTCATCCTCGGGGCCCCCGGAACCCCCGTCCAGGCCTATGATCAGAACGCCTGGGTCAGCGCCGGACACTATGAAAAACGCGACCCTCGCAAATCCATCGAACTGCACGGCGCGGTGCGCGAAGCCAATCTTGCGCTCCTCAAATCGCTGTCCCCCGATCAGTGGAAGCACTACGGCCAGCATGCCGAGCGCGGCCAGGAATCCATCGAGCACATGGTCCGCATGGTAGCCGGGCACGATATCAACCACATCCGCCAAATCGAGCGCATCCTGACCCCAGCGAAGAATTCAGCGAAGTGACCGCATCGAACCATGAGCGCTTATGCCCCGTCCAGGGGTAGATTCCCGGTGATTATCATCGAAAGAAGGCATCAAGAATGGTTACGGGATGCTCGTAGGTTGGGGCCCAGGCGTACGACGAAGCTAAGAACAAGAGCGGGGCTCCACTCCACGAATACCGGCAACCACACCAGCAGATAGAACTCCAGAAAGCAGTTTGGCTCAAATACATCATTCGTCTTTCGACTGCGATAAAGCTAGGCGCATGTACAGGTAGCCCAGCCACGCACCGAAGCTGAATCCAATCGCCGCGTAGAATGGCAGCGAATAACTATATTGATCTGAACAGCGAACGCTTATGTAGGGTATCTCCAAAGAAATCTCCTTGCACCCTGCCGACAAAAAATATGCAAGTGAGTCTCCGGCATTGCCGAACAGAACACTTTGCGGTTGAATGATAATTCTGCGAAGCAACAAGACTCCTGAAGGCAGCCACACAAACCAACTAAACACCGAACGCCACGCCCTATATGCCAAGAAACCAACAAAGGCACCTACCGACAGATTGAACCAGAGCCAATTGGCGGCGTAGAAGACATCTGGTCGCGAGGCGTAGTGCACGCCCAGCATGGATCCGCCTTTATACATCAGACTCGCGATAACTCCGGACGCTGACACAAGTGCGAACTTACATCCCAGGACACAAAATACGTATCCGCTGATATCGACTAGTCGCGCTGGTATTTTCATGAGGGTGTTCCCGGCGGTGCTCCCAGCTTGTCATGGTGGTGGCCCATCGTCGCGAACTACGTTTCCGCCGCTTCCTGCAGCGCTTCCGCCAAGGGCGCGGCAGCGGGCTTCCGGGCACGAGTTGTGGTGATCACAACCACGCTGACCAGCACCAGCAGCGTTCCGAGCAAGGTTCTACGACCGACGGTCTCGCCTCCAAGAAAATAGCCGACAATCACGGCCACTACCGGATTGACATAAGCGTACGTGCCAACCTTCGTCGGCGATTCATGATGGATGAGCCAGACATACGCGGTAAAACCAACGATGGAGCCGGCCACTATCAAGTAGGCGAGCGCGTACCAGGCGCCGCGCGAGACGGTCCGAATATTAAATCCGCGGAACTCGCCGAGGAGTCCCGCCGTCACCGCCAGCAGGATTCCTCCGGCCAGCATCTGCGCTCCGGAGCTCATGACTTTTGACGCGGGCAGGGGCAGCTTGCGGGTAAGCGCCGAAGCAATCGACCAGCTTATCGCAGCAATCACCAGCGCGACTGCTCCCGCCCGATCGATAGGAGCTTCGCCCAAACCTTGGCTGAGTGACCGGCTGACCAGAACAGCCACACCGCCTATCCCCACCAGAAGAGCCAGCGCCAGCCGCAACGTAAGCCGCTGCGTCCGCAGAATGAGGATCTCCGAAAGCGCCATGAAGACCGGGATGGTCGCAAGCATCACGGCCGCAATTCCCGAAGGCACGCGTTGTTCGGCCCAGAACAGCAGGCCGTAATCGAGCACAAAGATGCAAACCGCGAGAAGCGAAGCCGCCAGCCACTCGCGACGCGACGGAGACGGCGTGCCTGACAGGCGCATCCACCCGAAGAGCACGGCTCCAGCGACGAAAAACCGCATGCTGGCAAGAACCAGCGGCGGGACCTCACGCACCCCCACGCGAATCGCCAGGAAGGTCGAGCCCCAGACGAAGTAAATGATGCCGAACGCCAGCAAGGTCTTCCATGCGGGAGGACGAACCGTAGCTTCCATAGCGGCGTAACCCCGGGCAAAACACAACGCGATCGTTCCCTAAAATAGATCACCAGCAATGACGCCAGGACGCAGAGTTTTTCTTTTGACTTTGTTCGTTCAAATTACCCAATTACAAATTCCTCAAGAGCTGCCAATCCAAATCCCAACCGCAAATACCAACACTCCGCCCACCACCACCTGAAACGCCGCCGAGAGCAGCGGAGTATCCATATACCGGTTCCGAATCCACGCAATCGTGGCCAGCTCCGCCGCCACCACAATCACCGCCGCGATAAACGCCACATGGAAATCTTTGATCAGGAAAGGAAGAGTATGTCCAATCCCGCCCGCCGCTGTCATCAATCCCGTCACTGCTCCGCGCAGCACTGGACGCCCGCGTCCCGTCATCGATCCGTCATCCGATAGCGCCTCCGCGAACGCCATCGAGATTCCCGCACCAATCGATGCCGCGAGGCCTACCAGAAATGCATCGTTGCTGCTCCTCGTCGCAAACGCCGCCGCGAACACTGGAGCCAGCGTCGACACCGAACCATCCATCAGGCCGGCCAGCCCCGGTTGCACAATCTGCAGGACAAACAGACGCCGCTGCGCTTCGTCTTCCGTCTTTTTGACCGTCTGCGTGATGCTTTCCGACATCGCCTCCGCCGCCACCTGGTGCTTGCGCTCGACTTCTTCCAGATCGCCGAGCAACTTCCGGACCCCAGCATCCGTCACCTGCCCCATCGCCTTCTGATAAAACTGGCGCGTCTCCAGTTCCATGATCTCCGCCTGCTTCCGGACCTCGGCAATTTTCAAAGGACGCTTCAGCCACATCGACCTCCGCTGCACAAACCCTTTCACATCCTGCCGCCGGATCAGCGGAATATGTTCCCCGAAACGCTCCCGATAAGTTGCGATCAGCGATGCCCGATGCCCCGACTCCTCTGCGCCCATGTCATCGAACAGTTTCGCCGTCGCCGGATACGTCTCCCGCAGCCCGTCGGCAAAATCCGCATACACCCGCCCGTCTTCTTCTTCCAGTGAAATCGCCAGCGCCAGGATTTCGCGCTCCGTTAGGTCTTTGAAGTTTCGCGCCATGCCGACAAGTTTACTGTTTCTTTCGGTTTCAAGAATTGGGTTTAGGGGGAACTCTGAATATGTTGGTTCCGGAGACCATTCAGAGGGCACGGCTTCATTTTCCCGCAGCCCGGAGCGGACACTCTGCCAGCCCGGCAACTCTTGCCTCCGCTTAGCCCGGCACGCTTTGCCCATCCGCCACGCGCCGCGCCGTCTCGCAGAGCGCCATTCTCCGCAACCACCGCAAAACACTCCACCATTTCTTCCGTGCCTGTCCCGTTTCAAATGGAATCGTGCGTGCTCCAACACCACCAGGTTCACTCGGAACTTCGCCGGCTACGAGCGCCAATCTTCCCACCAGCGAATTCCCTGCCGAATGCTTGCAAACTTTTACATCGAGGTACATCAATGTCCGTCGCCGCGATTTTGAACAGCAGCTCCAATCAATTCCAAATGAGCGCCGCCAGCAATCCTTACCAACAGGAATTGCAACAGCTCGGCCAAGCTCTCCAGTCTGGCAACCTGTCGGCCGCGCAGTCCGATTTCGCCACTTTGCAGGCAGCCTTTTCGCAGCCCGCCACCACTACTGGCTCCACTTCTACCGGCTCCGCTTCCAACCCCGTTGTGCAAGCCTTCAACCAGCTCGGCACCGATCTCCAGTCCGGCAACGTTTCCGCCGCGCAAAAGGATTTCTCCACCGTTCAACAGGATCTCCAGAACAATTTCTCAAACAACGAGTTTCACCATTGCTACCATCACAGGAGCGGAGGCGGAAGCGGAGATTCAAGCAACCAGAATTCCCTGCTCCAGGATCTCAACCAGATCGGCCAGAGCCTCACCTCCAGCAACCTCGCCGGTGCTCAACAGGCCTACGCTACCCTGCAGCAACAACTGCAGCAGTTCGCCCTCGGCGGCGAAGACTCCTCCCAGTTGAGCAACATGCCCCTGTCGCTAGTAGCCTGATCGGCTCTTGCGGCGCGGGCACTTTCGCCCGCGCAATTCCCGAATCGGCTCTCTCGCGAACACGGCCCGCCCACGACGCACCCTCCGCATTCCCCCCCGGAGGGTGCCCCTCCTCGCACCCCCGTTTCCTCAAGAGCACGCGCACAATAAAAAAGCGCGGGAACAGGCCCGCGCCTATTTCTCACACCCGCAAAACATCCTCAGCCGTCAACAAAGCTCCACCTGACGACTGACGCCTGATCGCTGATGTCTGACAGATATTAGTGCTCTGCCCGGATAGCCTCGATCGCCTCGTGCAGCTCCTTATCCGCGGCACGCAGATGCTCTTCCGCCTTTGCGCCATGCCCAGCCATATCGTAATGGTTGGCGGCGCGGGCCACTTCCAGTTCATGGATCGCTTCGTTCACATGGTTATGGACCTTGTCCAGGTCATGCCAGTCACGAACCTTATCGGCGACCGCAATCCCGGCGGCAAACGACAGACACACACAGAGAACAGCAACGACAATCGTTTTCGTCATAATCTTTCCTCTCAAAAATTGTGAATTAAATTTCCTGGCCCACACGGATACCACGCCATTCTCCCCGAGCGGCGACTTCCTGTCAAAGGAAACCCCTAAGAAACAGCCGTATCCCCAGATGAGGACAGGTGAAAGAATCTGCTGTTTGTTCCGATGCTTCAGGGCGAACGCGGGCGCGCATCGCGGACCGTATTCGGTAGAATGTTCCGGATTTCATTTTTGGACCCGCGTGAGGTCGTGATGCTGAGCCTCGGTTCATCGGCCCAATCGTTCCATCGTCGGGTCTTCCATCGTCGGGTTTTCCATCGTCGGGTTTGCGACTGCGGCGCCATCGGGTCGCTGGTCCTCTTTCTCGCCGCATGCGGCGGATCATCATCGCAGAATTCAACCTCGCCGCCACCACCACCGCCGCAATCGGTGTGCGCCACAACGGCAGCGAGTAATCCCGCGGGGGGCGGCGGGATCTACTCCCAGATTCAGATCGATCCGGCAGTCTACGGGACTCGCGATCCCTCGGGGCTTACCGTCTTCGGGTTCAGTCAGGAGAGCCAGAATCTTCCGGCCGATCCGCAAGTTCTCGAGATGCTGGCCAACATCGTCCCGCGTGCCTGGCAGCGCTGGGACCTCGGCGGGACGCAATCGTCCGACTACAATTGGAACTATCCCGCCCAAGCCCAGGCCGATGACATCGCGTTTATCGGAGGAACCACTGCTACCGTTCTTTTTCAGGACGAGTTTCGGGCACCGTCACAATTCAACTCGGTTGTCTCTTGCAACGCGCAAGGACAGCCCGTGGTCCACGC
>JBKQLO010000205.1:0-13813 GCA_052147055.1 Terriglobales bacterium | reverse complement strand
TTGAAGGCAATGGCCTCGATCACCGGCTCATCTTTTCGCTTCAACTCGGTCGAGAGTTTATCCACGGGAAGGATATTCGGCAGGTCGCGCTTGTTGAGTTGCAGCACGTAGGGAATCTTCTTGAAGTCGTAGCCGTGTTCCTTGAGGTTGTCCATCAAGTTGTCGAGGGCTTCATGGTTGGCGTCCATGCGCTCCTGCTGGGAGTCGGCGACGAACACAATGCCATCCACGCCGCGCAGAATGAGCTTGCGGCTGGCATCGTAGAAAACCTGTCCGGGGACAGTGTAGAGGTGGATGCGGGTCTTGAAGCCGCGTACCGAGCCCAGGTCGAGAGGCAAAAAGTCGAAGAACAGCGTACGGTCGGTCTCCGTCGCCAGTGAGATCATCTTCCCCTTCTGCTGTTCGGCAGTTTTCTGGTAGATGAACTGGAGATTCGTCGTCTTTCCACCCAGCCCGGCGCCGTAGTAGACGATCTTGCAATTGATTTCCCGGGCTGCAAAGTTGATGAAACTCAAGGACCTTCCTCAAGACCCACGGCAGACCCCGGCCATTGGCCAGTTCTCCGCATAAAGTTTTGGCTTGGTACTGCTGGTTTTATATCACAGGCACAGGATGACTCGCAGGTTACCCAGGTTACTGGGTAGGAGCAACGCAGGCCCAGCCTCATCAAACGGGCAGCTTCGGGGGGTCCGGAGCCCAGAGGAGCAGCAATCCCGAGCCCAGGCAGCAGATCAGCATCACCGTCAGCCCAGCGGAGAAGCTCCCGGTACGGGTGTTCAGATATCCAAAGGCGTAGGGCCCGGCAAACCCAGCCACACTGCCCACGGCGTTGATGAACCCCACGGCCGTCGCGGCCGCGGTTTCCCCAAGCATCTCGGTGACCAAGGCCCAGAAGGGAGCGAGAAACGCCTCCGCCACAACCAACATGCTGAAGAGAACCATCGTCAGCCAGAGCGATCCCGGCAAAGTGAGCAGGCCCAGCACCCCGGCCGCCGCAATGAATAATGGAATGGCCGAGTGCAAGCGCCGTTCGCCCTGTTTGTCGGAATGCCATCCGTTGATCAGCATCGCCGCCAGGCAGGCCACATAAGGGACCGTACCCAGCACGCCGATACGCTGGTTGGAGAGCCCAGTGAGCCGCTTCAAAATCGTGGGGAACCAGAAAGCCACGGTGTAAAAGACGAAGTACTCGAGAAAAGCGGCCGAAGCCAGCAACAAAACCGGTCGTGAGCCGAGCGCCCGCCACATGCTTACTTTGCCTACGTCCGCCGCCTTTTCCTCTTGCAGGGTTTGAGCTATCCAGTCGCGCTGCTGCGGCCGCAGCCAGGAAGCCTGCACCGGCCAGTCCGTGAGGTAGAAAAACCCCACCACGCCCAGCAACATCGCCGGCAGGCCCTCCAACGCAAACAACCAGCGCCAGCCTTCGAAACCCAGCCAGTGATGGCCCAGAATCCATCCTGCCACCGGCGACCCGATGATGAACGACAAGGGAATCGCCGCCATAAAGTTGCTAATGGCTTTGGCCCGGTCCTCACGAATGAACCAGTGGCTCAAGTACACCACCACGCCAGGAAAGAAGCCGGCTTCGGCTGCTCCCAGCACCAGCCGCGCGAGATAAAGCTGATTGGCGGTATGCACGAGTCCGGTAAGGACGGTCAGCGAGCCCCAGGCCACCATGATGACGCCGATGCAGCGGCGCGCGCTCCAAAGCTCGACCAGCAGCGCGCCGGGAATCTGCAAAGCGACGTAGCTGATGAAGAAAATGCCGGCTCCCAGGCCGAATACGCGGTCGGTGAAGCCCAGGTCGCGCGACATATCCAGCGCCGCGTATGCGACGCTGGTGCGGTCAAGATAGTTAGTGACGTAGAGAATGAACAGGAAGGGAAGCAGCCGCACCGCGATCTGACGGCGGGTGTGGATCGCGGCCTCATCGGCCGCTGCAATCGGCCCACCGCGGGTTGTCGGCATGTCAGACGCCTCCCCAACTCGAAACGGAGCGTCAGTATACCGGAACCGGCCGAATTCGCTAGCGGCTGACTGCTCGCCGGCGGAAGCAATCGGTCAGGTGATCGTTCACCATGCCTACGGCCTGCATGAAGGCGTAACAAATCGTGGTGCCAACGAAGGTGAAGCCGCGCTTCTTCAGATCTTTGCTCATGGCGTCAGATTCCGCCGTGCGCGCCGGCACCTGCCTGCGGAAGCGCCGGGAATTCTGCTTCGGCTCTCCGCCGACGAATTGCCAGACGTAACGATCGAAGCTGCCAAATTCTTTCTGCACCTGAAGAAACGCCTGTGCGTTCTTCACGGTGGATGCAATTTTCAGACGATTGCGCACGATGCCGGGATCACGCAACAAAGCCTGCATCTTGCGGCGATCGTAACGCGCTACTTTTGCGGCATCGAAGTTGTCAAAAGCCGCGCGGTAGTTCTCGCGCTTCTTGAGGATCGTGTCCCAGCTCAGGCCGGCTTGAGCGCCTTCGAGGACGAGAAACTCGAAGAGCGTGCGGTCGTCGTGCACGGGCACGCCCCACTCGTCGTCGTGATAACGGATGGAGAGTTCGTTGCTTGCCCAGGGACAGCGGGTGATGAATTTGGCCATGGGGGATTTGTCGTGATCGCGGCGGATTTGGCGGAGGACGGGCGAGACGCCCGTCCTCCATCACCTCTTCGACTTACTTCAATGATTTGGGATCAGATTTGTTCTTCGGGCTCTTGCTGTTCAACACTTCCACCAGTTCCGCCGCGCACTCGGGAGTCTTCACTTTGCCGCGGCGAATGATGTCGCGCGCGCTCAGGTCCCGCCCGTATAGCTTCCGGTTGGCGCTGCCATCGGAACGCAAAGTCGATCCCTCGAGCGAGACGCCGGCGAACAGCCCTTTGTTGCGCGAGTAGGAAAGAATTTCGGCGGTCATCACCACATCGGTTGCGGCGGCGGCCGTGCGGCCCTTCGGGCCAGCGGCTGCGGATGCGTCCGCGCCCAGCTTCACTTTGCTCTTCAGCAAAGACCGCGCGCCCGCCGGGTTCATGACCAACAACACGTAATCAGTTCCCTCCACGCCGATCTGGAAACCGATGCTGGCGCCTTCCAACGCGTACAGCGCGGGCGGTCCCCAGGGTCCGGTATAGTCGATGCCGCTGCGGCAAATCATCACCCCACGGCCATAGCTCCCGCCGATCCCAAACGCGGCCTTTTTCACCGACGGCATCACGATCACGCACTCGGCCTTGTCGAGCAGGTCCTGAGGGATGTCCTCCGGGATGTTCAGAATTTCTTTGAGCACATGGCCCGACTCTTCCACCCGGTCTTCTTCCGTGCCGCTGTCCGCGGCCAAGGCCGGTATAAATAGGGCGCACACCAGAAACACTGCCAGAAGCATTTTCATGGGATCTCCTTGAAGTCTTGTTGTAGAGCTATTTTACCCTGCGCTGAGAGCAAGCGTTATTCCATGACCAAACGGGTGCTCCTTTTGTAACTTGGCACCGAGCCAGGCCTCTCCTAAAGTCAAAGCACCAGGCGGAAAGCCCGCATTCGGCCTGCGACGTGCATCCTAACTTCTGGGCCATTATGCGACAGGGGTTTGCGGACCAAAGTCCCATTGGACGTGGAATGAAGTACACGAAGTTGTATTTTTTTCTGGTATTTTTGACCTTGGCAGCCGCCTCTTTACCGGCGCTCGCGCAAGTCAGCTACCTCGCGCCTGATCATTCTCTGCTCTCGCCGGCGCCCACTGCTAGTGAAGATTCCGCCTCCTCCGATCAGTCTGTCCTGACCATCAAAAAGCGGGTCAACGAAGTCAACCTGCTTTTCATCGCTACCGACAAGCACGGCAAGTTTGTCCGCAACCTGACCGAGAATGACTTCGCCATTCTCGATGACCACAAGCCGCCGCAGTCCATCGTCAACTTCAGACGTGAAACCGACCTGCCGCTGCGGCTGGGACTTTTGATCGACACCAGCGGTTCGGTGCGCTCCCGCTTTGCGTTCGAGCAGGAAGCTGCCGTCAGCTTTCTGCAACAAACCTTGCGCCGCAACTTCGATCAGGCTTTCGTGATGGGATTCAATACTCACAGCCTGGTCACACAGGATTTCACCGATGATTCCGGGCTGCTGGCCGCCGGGGTTCAACGCTTGCACAATGGCGGCGGCACCGCCCTTTACGACGCCATCTATCACGCCTGCCAGACCAAACTCGCCAAGGAGCTGGACAATCACCCGGTGCGGCGAGCCATCATCGTGGTCAGCGACGGCGAAGACAACCAGAGCGAAGTGACTGCCATGCAGGCCATTGAAATGGCGGAGCGCGCCGAGGTCATCATTTATGCCATTTCGACCGATGACAGCGGCCTGATTCTTCGCGGCGACAAGGCCTTGCAGCAGCTTGCCGACTGGACCGGTGGCCGCGCGTTTTTCCCCTACAAGACCAAGGACGTTAAGAACTCATTTGCCGCCATCGAGGACGAACTGCGCAGCCAGTACGCGATCTCCTATCACCCGGCTGACTTCGAGGCCGACGGGCGCTACCGCCCGATCGAGATCACCTCGCTCAAGAAAGATACCCAGGTCCGGGCCCGCAAAGGCTATTATGCCCCCCGCCAATAATCCAGACGGCCCGCGCCCAACGCGTGTTTTCGCGCCTCTTTTTCCCGGATTTCGGGCAACTCCTGGTGCTACAATTTTGTCGGAGGGATGCGCGCAAGACCCGCTGGTTCGAGCGTTCCTTATGACAGGTGCCCGAGTGCAGCTTCGATTTATGCTGGTCGCGACCATGGCTTGCCTTCTGACCGGTCTAGGCTGGGCTGACCAGCCCAAGGCCAAGGTCCGTCGTTCGCCAGCACCGGTTGCCGCGAAGCCTCAACCGGTCACAGCGCCCTCCATGCCGTTGCGCCCGGAGCAAATGCCGGCCACGCCTCCGCAGGTCGCTTTCCACAACGGGCAATTGACCATCACCGCCCAGAATTCCACTTTAGGGGACATCCTGCGTGCAGTGCGCAACCAGACCGGCGCTACCGTGGACGTTCCTGCGAACGCCACTGAGCGCGTCGCCGGCAATTTTGGGCCCGGCCCGGCGCGGGATGTGTTGTCCTCTCTGCTGAACGGGTCGCATTTCAACTATGTTTTGCTGGGATCAGCCACCAATCCGGATGCGCTGGAGCGTGTGATGCTCATCGTCAAGTCCAGCACCGGCGAGCCGTCGGCCACTCCTGAAACCGCATCGGCCACCCCGCCCCCGGCGGAAACCGCTGAGGCGACCACCGAAGACCAGGCACCCGACCAGGGAGAAGAAAACTTGTTTGCCGAAGACCCGGGAAACCAGGCCGAGACCCCAACCCCGGCTCCTTTCGGGCAGCCAGCCAGTCCCCGGACTCCGGAGCAGATGTTGCAGGACATGCAGCGTCAGCAGGATATGGAACAGCAAATCCAGCAGCGCCAGCAGCAGCTAGGCCTTCCCGCGGGATTGCCAGGTCCGCGCGGAATGCCGCCCGGCCTTCCGCAGCCGCCCCAGCAGCCACAGTAGTGGCGACTAGCGCCTTGGTTCACCGCTAGTTCGGATTGCCCTCGCAGTGATAGGCGACGGTGTCGCGACCACGGCACCGGTGACGTCGGCGGACGGAGCCAAAAGTCCCTATTCAACAAGTGCGCTTATCTGCTTCGCGCTTGTGTAGCCCTTTCTAGCGCATTAGACTTGCCGGTGGACTTTTGCAGCGGCCCACGGAAAAGGCGAGAGCGAGGGCAGGATGAAGAAGCTTACAGCGGTGTCGTTCCTAGTGATGATGGCCGGCGCGCTTAGTTCGACGTGCTCCGCCACCAGCGAGTACGTGATCGCGAACGCTAATAACGCGACTTTCAATGACAATACCCTCGTCGTCTACAAGCTAGACACAACGACGGGCACTTTAAGCCAGGTTGGGGTGCTTGAGACGGGTGGTCAGGGTTTGGGCGCATTAGGCGACCCTGCGAACCTCCAACAAGCGATTGCGCCAAACGGGGGTTGTATCTTCGCGCTTAACGCTGGCTCGTCTGATATCGCGTCGTTCTCGGAAGCTACCGGCTACGCGAGGGTAGGAAACTATTCGAATTTCGGTTTGGACGCGACCTACAATGGGGGCAGCCTTGCCCTGACTCCTAACGGGAAATACTTGTTCGCCAGTTACAGCGCGACTCAGAACATTGCAGCCTGGGCCGTCAACCCCGACTGTTCGCTTACGTTCATCGCGGCGTACATTCCGTCTGGCGGAGGGAGGGTCGGCGCTATTAAGGTTACACCGAACGGCGTCGGTCTGGTTGCCTCTCTTCGCACCACGTACGGAGGGGCCGAACTGTTCGCTGTAGACCAGGCCACCGGCGCGTTGACCGACGTGAATTTTGCTTCGTTTTTTGACAACCCCTACTGCACATCGGAAGGGGGCTGCTACCCGGACGGCCTCGACTTCACGAAGGACAGTAAATACGTCGTCTTTGCCTCTGGGGTTTCCTCAGGTGTTTAGCACGGCACCCAGATTGCGATAACCTGTCAGGTGGCGTCCCTCGGCCTTATCAACCCTCGTGGCTGGTCCCTCTACAGCCAGGCTGGATTGGGGCTGGGAGGCAATCAGACTCCCTTCTTCGGAGCCGCCGGCTACGCGGGCTCCGGAAGTCTCTACTTCGGCACCCAGCACGGTGTCATGGCGGCCAGCTTCGTCGAGCGTCCACTGAAGATCAAGCTCACTAATACGACCTTAGTCGCCCCGACCTTCGCTGACGGCTCGATTGCCGTTACCGGCAGCATGATGGTTATAGCAGAGTATCCGAACCAGATCGGCGTCTTCTCAATTAACGCGGACGGTTCGCTCACCGAACTCAGCACCGCTGCGCTTAAGGGTGATGGGATATTGATGTTCTCCCTGTCCGTTTTTCCAAGTACGCGGTAGGCCAGGACGCCACCATCGTGGACTCCAGCAGAGCACCAGTGCTCAGTTAGGGCGTTCTTACCATAGTTTGTTCAAGTGCTCTGCCACAAGACCTGCCGTTCGTGGCAGATCGGGGAGGCCATCCTGTTAACCGGGCCTGGCACGGCCATCCCGACCCTCCGTTACCATCGTTACAAGTAATGACCAAGGATTAACCTCCTTCCGCCATTGTCGGCGCTAACTGATGAGGGTCTGCCTGAGGATTCTCAATCACCGCCGGCATGGGCTGCGCGGGCCTGGCCCGCAGCCACTAACGGGGATTTGCTCTTGTGCGCGAAGGATCTCGGTGCGAGAGCGTGCAGAATGCCGATGATGGCGGCATACGCCGCCAGAATTCCAGTTGCTACCACCAGCAACACTGTGAAAAAGAGCACAAAAGCACTTAACAAACCACCCAAGGTCAGCCCCAACTTTCCTTATGAAGTGCCGCTGCCTCGCCCGGTTCTATGGCCGGTGCGTCCGCCGCTGGCGCGCATCCTCAATCTACCCGCGTTGACGCTTTCCGCTATTGGCAAGTAAGATACGTGAGTAGAGTTGCGCACTCCCACTTTCCAACATTTCTGCTGACCCGTCCACGTTACGGAAGGGCATTACTCTCGGGGTCTATGGCAATCACGAAGATTTCGGTGCGCGGGGCGCGCCAGCACAATCTCAAGAACATCGACGTGGATATCCCGCGCAATGCCCTGACCGTGATTACCGGTCTGAGCGGGTCGGGCAAGTCTTCGCTCGCCTTTGACACCATCTACGCCGAAGGCCAGCGCCGCTACGTGGAAACGCTCTCCGCCTACGCCCGCCAGTTTCTCGACCAGATGGAGCGCCCCGACGTAGATGCCATTGACGGGCTAAGCCCGTCGATTTCGATTGAGCAGAAAACCACCAGCCGCAGCCCGCGTTCGACCGTCGGGACCATCACCGAAATCTACGATTATCTTCGCCTTCTTTTTGCCTCCATCGGATCGCCGCACTGCCCCAAATGCGGCCACGCCATCGCCCGGCAATCGGCTGAGCAGATCGTGCAGCGAGTCATGGCCCTCACGCCCGAGAATCGAGTCATGGTGCTGGCCCCAATCGTGCGCGGCCGCAAAGGCGAGTTCAAAAAAGAAATGGAGAAGCTGGTGCAGCACGGCTTCACCCGCGCTCGCATTGACGGCGAACTGGTCAACTTGGACGACGACATTCCGCTCGACAAGCGCAAGAACCACACCATAGAAGTCGTCGTCGACCGGCTGCTGGTGAAGCCGGGAATTGAGCATCGCCTGGAACTTTCCGTCGGCTTGGCCATGAAACTGGCCGGGGGATTGGTACAGGTCGCGGTCGTCGGCGGGGAAGAGCAGCTTTACTCGGAGAAGCTGGCCTGTCCGGATTGCGGCATCAGCGTGCCCCAACTCGAGCCGCGGTCGTTCTCGTTCAACAGCGCCTACGGCGCTTGCCCCGAGTGTCATGGACTCGGCAGCCGCTACGATTTTGATCCCGGCAAAGTCATCACCGACTGGTCGAAACCTCTGCTCGATGGCGGGCTGGGGCCGGGTTCGGCCTCGCAGAATTTGGTCCACATGCTGCAAATCACCGCCGCAGCCCACGGTTTCGATTTGAGTACGCCCTTCGAGAAGTTTCCCGAGAAAATCCAGAACCTGCTGCTTAACGGTGAAGCCGGCAAAAGCGGCAAGACCGGATTCGTCGGCATCCTGGCTTATCTCAAGCGCGCTCTCGAAGATTCGACCTCCGACGGCTATCGCGATTTTCTTCTCGACTACATGTCGGCGACGGAATGTCCGTTTTGCCAGGGCCAGCGGCTGCGCGCGGAAAGCCTGGCGGTCAAGGTCAACGGCATGTCCATCGCGGAATTCACCGGCTTGCCGGTGTCGCGCGCCCTAGAAGCGGCGAGAAAGATTAAGCTCACCGGACGGGAAGCGCTCATCGCCAGCCGCATCGTCCATGAAATCGTCGAGCGCTTGCAGTTCCTGGACGCGGTCGGACTGGGCTACATTTCTCTCGACCGGTCAGCTGCGACACTCTCCGGTGGCGAGGGCCAACGCATTCGGCTGGCTACCCAGATCGGATCGAAACTGCGCGGCGTTCTGTACGTGCTCGATGAGCCGTCCATTGGCCTTCATCATCGCGACAACGACCGCCTGCTGCATGCTCTCGAAGAATTGCGCGACTTAGGCAATACCGTCTTAGTTGTCGAGCACGACGAAGAGACAATCAATCGCGCCGATTACGTGATCGACCTCGGTCCCGGCGCCGGACGGCATGGCGGCGAACTCGTAGCTCACGGCACGCCGCGGGAGATCATGAACGTGCCGGAGTCGCTTACCGGGGCTTACATCTCGGGTCGGACGCACATCGAAATGCGGGCGCAACGCCGCCGCACCAACGGTGCCGGCATCAGCATTCTAGGAGCCCGTCAAAACAATCTTAAGAATCTCGATGTGACGTTTCCCCTGGGCGTGATGACGGTGGTGACCGGCGTCTCCGGTTCCGGCAAGTCTACGTTGGTAAACGACATTCTGTATCGTGCGCTGGCCAAAGCTCTCTACCGCTCGCGCGAAGAACCAGGAGCGCACAAGGCCATCTCGGGCGCGGAAAACGTGGACAAAGTCATTCGCATCGACCAGTCACCCATTGGCCGCACCCCGCGCTCGAATCCCGCGACCTATACCGGAGTCTTCGCCCAGATTCGCGATCTCTATGCCATGCTGCCGGAATCGCGCGAACGCGGCTACAAGCCGGGCCGGTTCTCCTTCAACGTCTCCGGCGGGCGCTGCGAGGCCTGCCAGGGTGAAGGTCAGCGCCGCATCGAAATGAATTTTCTGCCGGACGTGTATGTGCTCTGCGAAGTCTGCGGCGGCAAGCGTTACAACCACGAGACGCTGGCCGTGAAGTACAAGGGATATTCGATTGCCGATTTGCTCGAAAGCCCGGTTGCGGACGCTCTACCGATTCTCGAAAACATCCCGCAAGTGAAGCAGAAACTGCAAACCCTGGTGGACGTCGGCCTTGGCTATATTCATCTCGGACAATCCGCGGTGACGCTTTCCGGCGGCGAAGCCCAGCGCATTAAGCTGGCCCGCGAGTTGAGCAAACGGCAAACCGGGAAGACTTTGTATCTACTCGACGAACCTACCACCGGACTGCATTTCGACGACGTAAAGAAACTGCTCGACGTACTGCACCGGCTCACGGACCTGGGAAACACCATCATCATCATTGAACACAATCTGGATGTGATCCGGAACGCCGACTGGATCATCGACCTTGGTCCCGAAGGCGGCGAAGACGGCGGACGAATCGTGGCCCAGGGTCCGCCCGAGCAAGTGGCAAGAAACAAGAAGTCGTACACCGGGCAGGCACTGGCGCAGTACTTTGGCAGGAACGCCGATCTTTCGACGGCGTAGTCAACTACAACGTGCCTGATTTCCTTTGCGCCCTTCGCGGCTGTTCTTCGCGACCATTGCGGTAAAAAGCTTCTTACCTTCCTCTGCATTGCCTCTTCCTTTTCGTGTAGATTCAAAAGACCACACTAATCTCAAATCTCAATCCCGTGTCTTCTTTCCAAAATCCGTGGCCTGAGCCGGGCTCTCCATCATTTCCAGAATCGCCTCTCCCGCCCCAACCCTCACCCTCCGAAGATCCTGTTTGGAACGGATGGGATGTCCTCCAAATCGCCGTGCTCACCGTGGTTTCCATCGTCATTTTTCTACTGTTGTCCGCCGTCGGGGCGAAGCGGATTCTCTATCCACGGAGCCCATTCGTGGATGTCCTGCAATTCCCCTTGGTCACAGTCGTAGCGCAGTTGCTGGCTTATCTACTTGTCCTGGGCTTCATGGTTGCCGTGGTCAAGCGGGTTCCCGGTCACGAGTTCTGGCGCGAGCTGCGCTGGAAATGGCCACCGAACTGGCTACGGTACTTGGTGGCTGGGTTCCTGTTGTCGGTGGGGCTGCAGGCGTTCGCGCATCTGCTGCCCATGCCGAGGGAACTGCCGATCGACCGCTTCTTCCGCACCGCGCGAGAAGCTTGGGCGTTGTCGCTGTTCGGCATGACCTTTGCTCCCTTGATGGAAGAATTGTTCTTCCGCGGCTTTCTTTATCCGGTGCTGGCGCGCCGCCTGGGAACTGCAACCGCCGTCATTCTCACCTCCGCCAGTTTTGGCCTCATTCACGCCCCGCAATTAGGACGCGCCTGGGGACCGGTGCTGGTGGTCTTTCTGGTCGGACTAGCGCTCACCATCACGCGCGCCGTGACCAAGTCCGTCGCCCCAGGCTTTCTGATGCACGTCGCCTACAACGGCACCATCTCGGTTCTGCTCTTCGCCGGCACCGGTGGTTTTCGCCATTTGGAACGGCTGAGCCAATAGTGCGGACCCACCACTAGCCACCAGTCGCTGGCCGCTGTTATCTTAAGAATTCATGCCTTCCGCTCGCCAGGAACTGCTGCGTCTGCTGGCCAAGAAGTCGTTTCGTCTGGGCGAGTTCAAGTTGTCCTCCGGCGGTTCCAGCGACTATTACGTGGACTGCCGTACCACTACGCTCGATGCACGCGGCGCACAGCTGACAGGCAAGGTGTTTTTGCAAGAAATTCGGAAACAGAAATGGAAGCCGCAGGCCATCGGCGGCCTGACCATGGGCGCAGACCCGATCGTTACCGCCGTCGCCGTGGCCAGCGGAAAGATAAACGGCTTCTTGGTGAGGAAGGGCGAGAAGCAACACGGAACTGGCCAGCGGATCGAAGGTTTTCGCGAAGAAGGCGCGCGGGTGGTGATCGTGGACGACGTTTGCACAACCGGAGCCTCCACAGTTCAAGCAATCGAAGCCGCACGCGAATTTGGATTCAAAGTCATCGGCGTGATGTGCCTGGTGGAGCGCGAAGAAGCCAACGGTCGCCCGAACGTGGAGCAGGCTGCGTCGCCGGCGGCCTTCGTAGCCATCTTTACCGCGAATGACGTGAGAAAGGTACACCGGCCCGCTAAAGTGCGTGGGCCAGTCAAAGGTGTTCGCTCCTCTTCTCCAACTTTCGCGGTGGCTGCAATCTGCGAAGTGTGCGGCCGGCAAGCCGTCACCAACATGCCAAGGAACCGCTGCGCCGCGCATAGGATGTAGAACGGCCAACGACCAACGAACCAACGACCAAAATGATTCAAACTCTCGAATGGACCGAATCCGGCGTACGCTTCATCGATCAGACGAAGCTGCCCATGGAAGAAACCTACGTCACCTGCCGCACCTGCGATCAGGTAGCAGACGTAATTCGCAACATGGTGGTGCGAGGCGCACCCGCGATCGGCGTAGCCGCAGCCATGGGCATCGCGCTGGGGGTCAAGAACTCGAAGGCGAAAACGGTGGGCGAACTCAAGCCGGAGTTCGAACGCTGCTGCGAGAGCGTCGGCAAAACCCGGCCCACAGCGGTCAATCTCTTCTGGGCCATTCGCCGCATGCGCGAAAAGTTCGAGTCCCTCCGGGTCCGCCCGCTTCCGGAAATAAAAAAAGCCATTGTAGAAGAAGCTCAACGCATGCACGCCGAAGACATCGCCGCCAACCAGGCCATGGGACGCTTTGGCGCCATGCTCATGCCCGCCAGCGGCGGCGTGCTCACCCATTGCAACGCCGGAGCGCTGGCCACCTGCGGCTATGGAACTGCGTTGGGTGTGATTCGCGCAGCGGTCGAGCAGGGCAAGAAGCTTCATGTTTATGCCGATGAAACTCGGCCTTTCCTGCAAGGCTCCCGCCTCACGGCCTGGGAACTGATGAAAGATGGAATCCCCACCACAGTGATCTCCGACAGCATGGCCGGCGCCATGATGAAGCAGGGAAAGATCGCGGCGATTGTCGTAGGCGCCGACCGCATTGCGGCCAACGGCGACGTGGCCAACAAGATTGGAACCTACACGGTTGCAGTGCTCGCCAAGGAACACGATATCCCGTTCTACGTGGCCGCACCTTTCTCAACCATCGACATGGACATGCCCGACGGCAGCAAGATTCCCATCGAGCAGCGCAACCCCAAAGAAGTAACGCACATTGCCGGAAAGCAAATGGTTCCGGAAGGAGTGACCGTTGAGAATCCCGCGTTCGATGTCACTCCTGCCAAGTTCGTAACCGCCATCGTGACCGAGCGCGGCATCGCCCGTGCGCCGTACGGAGAGACTCTGGCAAGATTGGCGGGGCAAGCGGCGGTAACCAGCACTTAGCACTTGGCACTTGGCATTTGGCCAATCGCCGTTCGTGCGCGCATCGGCAAGAACCCTGAATGACCAAATGCTAAGTGCTAATTGCCAAGTGCTGAATTTATGTTCTCTCAATCCCAACTCGTCTTCGACAGCAGCGGCAAAAGTATTCGCCTCGATTGCTATTTGCCCTCGGGAGAAGAGCGCTTTCCCGCCATCATCGGCCTACACGGCTCTGGCGGCGGCCATGCCAGCATGGCTGAACCCGCCAGCCTTCTGGCTGCTCAGGGATATGCGGTCTATGTCCTGCACTACTTCGAACGCACCGGCACGACCGAAATCGATGGACTGGAAACGATTGCCCGCAACTTCCCCGCCTGGATGAAAACTCTCTGGGATGCGGTCAGCTTCGTGGCTCGTCAACCGGCGGTTGACCCGGAGCGCATTGGCCTGCTGGGTTTTTCTCTCGGCGCCTATCTCGCTCTCTCGGCCGCAGCCATCGATTCACGCGTCAAGATTGTCGTGGATTACTTCGGCGGCTTTCCCAAAGAGATGAAGCTGTTCATGCGCCGCTTTTGTCCGGTGCTGATATTGCACGGCGAACAGGATGCAACCGTCCCGGTTGCCGAGGCCTATCACCTACAGCAAATGCTGAAAAAGAAAGAGATACCGTACGAAATGAAAATCTATCCCGGCGTG
>JBKQLO010000204.1:0-4766 GCA_052147055.1 Terriglobales bacterium | reverse complement strand
AGCCGCCGCTGCCAGCGGACTCGGGCGACAGCACTTACGGTCAGTAGTGGACGATGGCGGCGAAGGATTTGGGGTCGAGGCTGGCGCCGCCGACCAGAGCGCCGTCGATTTCTTCTTCGGACATTAGGGCTTTGGCGTTTTCGGGTTTGACGGAGCCTCCGTAGAGAATGCGGAGTTGGGCGGCGAATTCGTGACCGAAAGTTTCGGCGGCTTGGTTGCGGATCACGGCGTGGGCTTCGGAGGCCATTTGCGGAGTGGCGGTTTTTCCGGTCCCGATGGCCCAGACGGGTTCGTAGGCGACGACCAGCTTGCCGGCTTTCTTAGTCGAGACTTTGTGGAAGGCGCGAGTGCACTGGCGGCGGAGGACATCTTCGGTGAGACCGGCCTCGCGTTCTTCGAGAACTTCGCCGACGCAGACGATGGGCGTGAGTCCGGCTTCTAGAGCGGCCTTCAGGCGGAGGTTGACGGTGTCGTCGGTTTCGCTGAAGTATTGGCGGCGCTCGGAGTGTCCGATGATGGCGTGAGTGCAGCCGATGGCCAGTAACATGCTGGGAGAAATCTCGCCGGTGAACGCGCCTTCTTTTTCCCAGTGAACATTTTGGGATCCGATGGCGACGCTCGAGCCTTTGGCGGATTCGAGGGCGGCGTGCAGATCGACGAAAGGGGGACAGATAACGATTTGGTCGCGGTCGTTTTTGGCGACGAGGGGGAGAAAGGCGTGGAAGAAGTCGCGGGTTTGGTCGGGAGTCTTGTACATCTTCCAGTTGCCGGCGATTAGTTTTGGGCGTGGCATGTTGAGTAAATTCTTTCACCACAGAGACACGGAGACACAGAGTAAACCTTTTTCTTTCGTGTCCAGGGACCGTTTCACGGTTTGCTGCTTTCGATTCTATAGGGAGAACCATGCTTGCGGTCGCAGAGTTTTTCGGCGGCTTGCGTGTAGGCCCTCATTGTGGAAGCGTCAAAGAGAACGAAGCGAACCTTCATTGTATGCGTAGTCGAGGTTAGAGCGTCGGCGACGGCGGCGACGGCAATTGCGGCGGCTTCCGAGACTGGGTAGCCGTAGGCTCCGGTGGAAATGGCGGGGAAGGAAATCGAACGGGCGGCGTGCTCGTCGGCGAGGCGGATGGATTCGCGATGCGCGCTGGCCAGGGTTTCGGGTTCTCCGCTTTTGCCATTCTTATAGATTGGGCCAACGGTGTGGATGACGAATTTGGCGGGAAGGCGTCCGGCGCCGGTGATGACGGCCTTGCCCGCAGCCAAGCGGCCGATTTTCGCGACAATGGTTTTGCATTCGTCGAGAATGGACGGGCCGCCGGCGCGGTGAATGGCGCCGTCCACGCCGCCGCCGACGAGAAGCCAGGAGTTGGCGGCGTTGACGATGGCGTCGGTAGCTTCTTTGGTGATGTCCGCGGGACCGTGGAACTCGATGGTCTTGCCGTATTCGAGGATGAGGCGCATGAGAGGGTGATCTCTTTGCGAACGAAGACGCAGTTTACGCAAGATGGACGGGGAAGGCAAAACCCTGGGCCGCAGATTAACGCAGATTTGCGCTGGTCAAACAAGGTCAACCGCAAAGGCAGCCACGGATTTTCACGGATCAACACGGACTTGAAAAAGGCACTCGCCGCGCGTGGCGAGGAGCAGTGGTGGTTGCGGCTCCCTTCGACGTACCTTTTATGGTACAGTGAGATCGGAACTCGAACAATGAGCAAGAGAAACGTGGGATCCAGCATCGATGACTTCTTAAAGAGGGAGAACATCTTCGAGGAAGCGCAGGCGCAGGCCATCAAGGAAGTTGTGGCCCGGCAACTTGCCAAGGCCATGAAGAAGAAGAAGATTTCCAAGGCGCGGATGGCGGTGTTGTTGAAGACAAGCCGGTCGCAGGTGGATCGCATTCTGGATCCGAAGCGCGATATTACGCTGTCGAGCTTGCAACGGGCGGCGGCTCTGGTGGGGCAGAGAGTCATGATTGAGTTGGTTTGATGGTTTTTCGGCGGGTGACGCCAAGGAGGAGCTCTTGGTTAGTGTCAAATTACGCGTGGCCGACATAGTTACGAACAATTTGGGTGCACTCCACCCGCCCGTCCCTGCATTTGTCCGCTATTCTTTCCGACTAGGTTTGGCCGCGGGCCTTCAATTCTCTTCCGTATGCCTCCCGAATCGCCTGCGCCAAGCCGTTTGACGGTGCCTCAAACTTGTCGAAGTCCTTGATCTTGTCTTGGCGTACGTGCAACTGGCCCTCGCCCGTGTTTCCCCGGTGCTGCCCGGTTGAATAATCGGGGTGCTTTTCCAATTCGTAGGACGACAAAATCCAGTAGCGAATTTTGTCTCGCCAAACGGCGATCCACACAAATACGTCGCTACAGGCGCACTTTATTTGCTGGAAGTTCATCCAGAAGTCTTTCTTTGAGTCCGACGCGAGCGCCTTCACGTACAGCGGTTCGTCGGTGTTAGCTTCTACGGCGCGCGATGCTTTGACTTCAATCCTGATTTTTCCATCGAGATAGAAATCGTATTCGCCCGCGTATTGCGGATCGAGCTCTTTTGACGGCTTTTGAAGCTCTGGAACAAGTTCCTTGAGGTGCGACTGTGCCCATGCCTCGCCAAAAGTTCTTGGCGCGCCAATTTCAAAGATGTAAAGGAAGATGTTCCGTTCGATGTAGCTGTCACGAATCTCAAGGTAGGTGTCGAGTGACAGGATGTCCTTGCCGAGCAGTGTCGAGATTATGTACTCGAATTCGTTAAACGGATAGACGGAGTAAAGGCCCTCTAGTTTCCCCCGAAACTCCTGCTCGTTAGGAAGCAAGGCAATGAGATGATCTAATTCCTGTTTCAGCTTCTCCATTTGATCTAGAAAAGAGAACTCTGCGGCACGACGGAGCGCTGTGTTGACGAGTCGTCGTCGCCGTCCTCGACCGTTTCCGGTGGGGGTGCAAACTGTGTGGAAAGGTCACCCTCGAACGGATGGCTGTTCTGCCACCCCAAGCGGCCCGTCTGTCTATAATTTTCGAGCCGTCGAATGGCGATCTCGCAGAAGATCGGGTCGACGTCGAGCGTGAAGCATCGGCGCTTCGAAACCTCGCAGGCTAATAGCGTAGTTCCGGAATGGGCAAAGAAATCAACGATGAGATGGCCGACGTTCGACGATGCTCTAACGATCCGATCGATACATTTAAGTGGTTTCTGAGCGTAGCAACCGCTGACATTTTCCTCCACTCGGTAGAAAACTTGCTGAATATCCACCCAGACGTTGCCGGCTCTAATGTTTTCAGAGTTGCTCCGTTCAGCATTCTCTGTGAGCCTGCCGTTAACTTTCTTGTAGTACCCGCGGAGAATCTTGGGGATGTCCGTGTATTCGGCATCTACGTTGAAAATAGGGTCCCCCTTCGTGTAGTAAAGGAGTTCCTGCCTAACCGCCATCCAGTTCCTCTGCGTTCCGTAACCTCGCTGGTTCCGCATAGTGATAAAGCTGCGGCTGACGACTGGAAGCGCCCGCATCATAATCATGAAATCGGGCAATGGCTGAAATCCGTTTCTCTGATCTGCCCCAAGCCAAACGTAGAGCGACGCGTCCCTTTCCATCCAGTCTAGGCCGTTTTTGACCCACTGTTGGCACCACTGGATGAACCCATCATTACTCTGTTCCTCGAAGGCGACGAGGTTGTACGGTGGGTCGTGAATCGCCGCGATGGCCTTGTTGCCATCCATCAGCTTTGCGACATCCTGATCGTTTGCCGCGTCGAGGCATCCGACTCTGTGACCAGACACTGGGTCGGCCCAAACCTCGCCACGCCTCAGTCGACAGTATGGTTGGAGCAGTTCGCGGATGTCCGGTCGTTCATCCAGTCGCGGGAGTGGATTATTCCTCATGAATTTGCTTGGTGGCTACCCAGAACCCTATTGCCAAAGACGAAGACTGTCAAGACACATTCCATTACGAAGGGGCGGTTGGCCCGGCTTGAGCCCCCAGCTCCGAAGTGGAATCCCGGGGGACAACAAATGTGGGACACAAATGTTGGGACAGACGGGACGCACCCGGTGGCTATTCCGTGGAGCGCAGCCAATTTTGCAGTCGCAGGCCTTCGACCCGCGAGAATTCTTTTTGGTTGTCAGTGACGATCACGTAACCAAGCGCCAAGGCCTGAGCCGCAATCAAGAGGTCATTGCCGCCGATTGGCGTGCCCCGCTTCTCCAGACGAGTACGCAGCAAGCCGTAACTCGTGTCCGCCGGAGCCTCGAAGGGCAAGACTTCCAGCACCCCAAGCACCGCGTCTAACTGGGATGAGAGCCGCGGCGAACCTTTCTTATCGGCTCCGTAACGCAATTCCGCGGCGACGATGATGCTGGTACAGACATGCTTTTCGCCAACTGTACGAATGCGCCTTGCCACTTCTCCCTGCGGGTTGCGGACGAGGTCGGAAACGATGTTGGTATCGAGAAGGTAGCGCATTAGAACTCGACCGCGTCAGGAGGAATATCCGGGATAGGGGGGAAATCCTCCGGCAACGGTGCAAGCTTTGCCAACAGAGTGAGTAGAGATTTCGTGGGAACGGGCTCAATGACGAGCCGGTCCCCTTCTTTGCGCATGATGGCCTCCTCACCCGGAAACTCAAACTCACGGGGAATGCGCACGGCCTTGTTGCGTCCATTCTTAAAGACTTTGACGTGGCGTTCGGGGCTTGTTTTGGCGCGCTTCGAAGGCATATGTCAAGCATATGCTAAGGGAGGTAATCTGTCCATCACAAATCCCCACCCAACCAAAG
>JBKQLO010000203.1:0-44862 GCA_052147055.1 Terriglobales bacterium | reverse complement strand
GCCCTGCTCAATGAGTTGCGCAAGCGCGCCGGAGTTACACAGACCTTCGGGATATTGCAGCCGCTGAGCGACTAAGACCACTGCACAAACGCGGTCGGAACACAGAAGCAAATCGTCGCAGGGAAGTCCCTGCTTGAGCCTTACTTGCGGGGCTTCAGGCTCGCTGCAATCAGAGGCCTCAGCCGAGGCTTCGCAAATTGCTTGGCATCATGCGCGGGAGAAGGATGGCCTACGCGAGATAGTTGGCCATCGCTTACCAAGTGTTCGTATGCCTCCGGCCAGGACGGGACGGAAGTGCCGGTTGGGATCCAATGGGCATACGAGGCTTCGTCACACCATTCGACCAGACGCGGCATAACTTTGGCGTGTGCTGCGGCGCCACGAAACGCCTTCATGGCGCGCTCGCTTTCCCACGCAGTCAAGGTCCAGAAGGTGCGGTGAGCGTCTAACAGAAGACTTCCACCAAGAAACCCAGGTGCGCGCGAAGCTTGGCGTTGAGCAAGAAATGTTTCCCACATGAATGGTAGAAGGTATTTGACGGAACGAACGCGAAGGCGCGTCACGGACGCCAGCATGGCCCTCCATTCTACGCCAACTCCTGATGTTCGCAGGCAAAGGAAGACACGAAAGAGCAATCTTGTATAGTTATATACTTGACTTAGGACACCTGCCGCACTATTTCCTCGGGCTAAAATTTCCAGTAAGTCTAAGATAACAAGTAGGTTGAGAGGAGTGTTATGCCGAATAGGTCTAGAGTTGGAGCAACCAAACCGGGGGAAGCTCGCTATTGGATTAACCAATGCCGGAAGTGCCGCCATGTGCACGCAGTTGATCGTGTTACCGCACCATGTGTTTTTTGTGGCGCGGCTCTAGAGGAATACACGAAGCTGCCTTGTGTATCGTGCGGCTCATTCACGATGATTGCAGGCAGGGATCGGGCGCAATGCGCCGATTGTTTCAAATGGAATCGAATCATGCCGGATCAACGCGTAGTGGTTCAAGACAAGCCGGGTTGGGGCAGTGAGTTGGAAGCTGTCGCGCATCCGTGACAATATCTTCTATACGCTCATTGCATAGAGGATTCTTGCAGGTCTGGATTATCTCGGATTGGCATAGCGGACAGACAGCAGGTACGGGTGGGTTGGAGACGGTCATTGAGCACTGTGTATTCGTGCACATTCCAAGAACAGACATAGAACCTCCGGGACTGAGAATTTAACCGGGGCCGGATTACAATATTCTCATGGCTAAGGACATTGTTGTAGACAAGGCGAAGTTTGTTCGTCTTTTGAAAAAGATGCTGGATACACCGCCATTGCCGCTGGCAGATGTAAAAGTAGCCAAGCCGAAGCCTAAGAAGAAACGAAGGAAAAAATCAGTTGCCTGATTTAAGAGATTCCAATTTTATCCATAGGGCAACGAAAAAGCTGAACAGCAATCCGCTTCTTAGGCCCCAAGACGATATGGACACGTCCCAGTCCAGGAAAGCGGCGACGAGGTACATCAGTGATAAAAGCCCGATCCAGATTGCAAAAAATATTTTCATCGTCTTTGATGTGGCGGTGAGTGTGGGATTTGAACCCACGGAACAGCAGCGTAAAACAAAGCGAATCGCCCCTCCTCCAAAGCGTTGTGACGTTTTGTTGAGTACCGTTCGTCCGATTCGCAGTCGGATGCAATAAACCGCTCTACCAACTCACCGCTCTCTGCTTATTGTGAATGTCGCCCCCTTGAATATCTAGGTATCTCGGGTACAGGGCCGTTGGGGTTTAGAACGTCTCTCGCGTGAGCTTCTTGTAAGTGAACGGTTTGTTTGAAACCAATTCCCCTAGTAGGGTCTTGAACATTTCAGGCTGTTGCTTACGACGGTTGTATCGCCAGCAGAACTCTTGCAGATAGCTGTCCATGTGATCCTTGGACAAGTGATGGTAGCTGCCGATAACGCCGCGTTTGAATAAACTAAATGCGCCTTCAATTGTCTTGGCAGAGATGGTGCCAGTTCCCCAAAGTTCGTCTTTGTGGATTCTGGCTTCATGCTTCGCTGGCTGGAAGATGGCGTCGTAGGTCACGGCCCCGTCTGTAACTGCCTTCTTTGTCTTTGGGTCAATCTTGGCCTCAAAGATCGGGCGAAGGGTTTTTAGTTTGCTGTCCGTCAGTCTTTGCAGATGCACTCTGCCGCCACGTTCGGCAATTCCGATCACCTTGACCTTAGCGTCGAATCCGGCTTTAACGCCCTTGCCTTTGGTCTTGCCACCGATGAAGGTCTCGTCTATTTCAATGATCTTGCCTTCGCCGCCGATAGGCGCGGCGCTGAGATCGGCCATCGCTTTGCGTATTCTGTGGCACAAGTACCAAGCGGTCTTGTAAGTAACGCCGATGTGTCTGGCGACCTGATTAGCGGAGATGCCTTTCTTCGCTTCCCCCATCAGGGCCATTGCCATAAACCACTTTTGCAGCGGCAAGTGGGAATCGTGGAACAAAGTGCCAGTAGTCGCGCTGAAATGTAGCTTGCAGTCTCCGCACTCGAATAGTCGGCACTGCTTTTTAGTTTTGCCTACCGTCTCAATCACGTAAACACGCTTGCACTCGCAAGCCAAGCAGCGGACGCCCTTGGGCCATCGTTGTTTGATAAGAAAGTCCAGTGCTTCATTTTCTGTGTTGAAAGTCTTTGCAATTGAAAGGAGATTCATATGCAATCCTCGAATGTAAACGGCGGGGGAAGTTCGATTAAGGAATCGAAGGTTAGTTGTTATGAAGTTGCTGAAGCATTGCTCGAATTGCTCCAACACCTTTCCGAAGCACAGCAGCTTTTGAGAGAAGCTGATCGCCATTAGGCTTGTCCGTCGCCTTTGCTTTTTCTTCCAAAGAGTCGGCGGTTACTTCGGTAACAGTGGTTAAGAGGTTTCCGATCTGGTCAAGTACAGTGACTAGTTGCTTATCCATTTCTACTACCTCCATGTCAGAATAGTAGAGCAGTCAGCATCCTAAGTCAAGTATATAATTATTCAATCTTGCTCTGACCGCAAGATGCGGATAGCTCACCGCCTCGCCTCCAGCTAATCTTTCCTCACTATGACAACCAATGCGATACTCAACCTGAGCGAAACTGAAATAGGCGAAACCGAAATGACGAGCAGCAGCCAAAGCCGCTGGTGGCAGGCCGTCGAAGCCCGTGACGCCAGCCAGGATGGCAGCTTCGTATTTGCCGTGTCCTCGACCGGCGTGTATTGTCGGCCGTCGTGCCCATCACGCCGCCCGCGGCGGGAAAATGTCGCCTTCTTTCGCCGCCCCGATGAAGCCGAGAAAGCCGGCTACCGCGCCTGCCTGCGCTGCCGGCCCAAGTCTGCGGGTCATGGAGTTGCTGAAGAAGCCCGCGCCATCTGCCGCTACATCGAACAGCATCTCGACGAGCCGTTGACCCTGGCGCGTCTGGGAACCGAATTTCATCAAAGTCCGTTTCATCTGCAACGAAAATTCAAAGCCGTGCTAGGAATCACGCCCAAGGCATACGCCGACTCCTGCCGCATGAACCAACTCAAGAGCAATCTGCGCGCCGGGCATTCAGTGACCCGTGCCATGTACGACGCCGGATATAGTTCCAGCAGCCGGCTGTACGAACGCACCGCCTCGCAGCTTGGCATGACGCCGGACAAATATCGGCGCGGCGCCATTGCGGCCCCCATCCGTTTCACCTGCGCAGATTCTCCTCTGGGACGGATGTTAATCGCCGCCACCGACAAAGGCATTTGCGCAATCCAATTTGCCAGTTCCGACGAAGAACTGGAGCAGGGCCTGCGCCACGAGTTTCCCTTCGCCCTCCGCAAGCATGACGACGGCGCCATGCGTGAATGGAAAGTAAAGTTACTGCGCCAGATGCGCGGTCAGAAATTAAGTACCGCTCTACCGCTGGACATCCAAGCGACGGCTTTTCAACGGCAGGTATGGTCATACTTGCAAAAGATTCCCTTCGGCGAGACGCGTTCCTACGCCGCCGTCGCCAAAGGCATTGGCCGCCCGTCGGCGACGCGAGCTGTGGCGCGGGCTTGCGCCACGAACCCGGTGGCAGTGGCAATCCCGTGCCATCGCGTGGTGCGCAAAGGTGGAGAAATGGGTGGCTACCGCTGGGGCGTCGAGCGAAAGAGGACACTGTTGGAATTGGAACAGGCTTAAATCAGCCACGGATCTTCACGGACTACCACGGATAACCTTCAAAGACTTATCCGTGCTGATCCGTTAAATCCGTGGCGTTCTTATTGCAGTTTTCTATACACTTCCCGCGCATCGTCCAGCAGCTTCAGAACAGCCGTCTTTTCAGCGGCAGTGTTCCAGTCCTGGTTCGTTTTCACCGCTTCCTCCAGTCGTCCAATCCATGCGATGAAATATGCGGCATCTTCGGGAGCCTTGGGCGTCGAGCCTGCGACCGTCACATAGATCGGGCTGGTAGTCGCGTAGGGATATGAATCCAAGATGGGATATTCGGACTGGTCGCTACGCGCGCGCAGCAAGCACCAGCCGCTGCGAGAAAGGGGAAGCGTGTCTTCCACATTGGCGGTCGCATGATCGCTATCGAGTTTCAACTCGCGTACTACTTCGCCGTTGCAGATCACCTGCAAATGATCGATGGGCACGATTGAGCGCATCCATGCGGTGAGTTTCACTCTGTTCTCACCTGCCGGAAGTTTCACCTCGTCACCGATTTCCGAACCGCCCAGCGTGAAGCCGAGCAGCGGCCCGTTAGTGGCAAACGTCTTCCCCTGCTTCAGCGAGTTCAACCATTCGGCGCCGATATGGAGAGGACCCTGGGCAACCTTCACATAGACACGGTTCAACCCCACCGGCCCGCGCAGAGATGCGAAGTTGGCCATGGCGTCGGTTCCCGCCGCCGCCGGAAGATGAAACCCGAGATTCAGCAGGCGGTACCAAACTTCGGCGGTTGCCTTATGATCGCTGAACCCCAGCGTTTCGATGTAGTCCACTTTGCCCAGGGCGACGTCGACCGGCAATTCGTCGGTGAGCGTGGCATCTTTTGCCGGATCGGGCGTGGAATCGAAAGGGTGAACATAACCGACGAGCGCGTACTGCGCATGGGCCATGTCGGCGATGTCAGCATTGGTGGGAAACAAGCTGGCGGCGGCCGTGCCCGGATAAGCCGCATACGGCGGAAGCAGGAAGTGATTCATAAGGCCCAGCAAACCCAGATGTCCCCAGTAGCTGGTGTGAAATTCCTGGCTATGAAGCAGGAGAGTGTCGGGTGTGGACGCCGCATCGGCAGCATCGATTGAATCATTGAAATACTCGATGTCAGGAATACGCTGCTCCTTGTTGACCACCAAGTCTTCGACGACGGATAGATTCTCGGCTGCGGCCTGCGCGACAAGATTCTTAGGCGTGTTGCGATAGGCTCCGCCGTAATTCATGTGTACGTGCACGTCGCCGCTAACCCAGCGAGAGTGCGCTTCTGCCGGGATCTGGAGGGGGCTGAGCTTAATCACGGCTCCCGCTTGCTGGCCCGGACGAATCTCAACCGTCCTTTGCTCGAAGCGGTACTCAAACCCCTTCAATACTTCGACGGTGACTTTTCCCGCAGGCACATCGAGCAGCACCGCGCCGTTGCTGTGAAAGTAATGCGCCTCAAATGGGCGCTCCGAGCGGGCAAAGCTGTCATCGGCATGCATCCACGCGTACGTGGGAGCATAGGCGCGGCCATCTTCTCCCGTCACCGAGATGCGGGCGTATGTCGGGCGGCCAGCCGGATCCAGCACCGTAACCCCAAGCCTTCCCATCGGTTTTCGATAGTGAGGGAGAGTGGCATGTACGCCGGTTATCGTCCCGCCGGGAATCTCCTGCACCATCAAACACGTGTTGTTGAGGCAAGCGTTCGAGATGAATGCGATCTTCTTGCCGTCCGGTGACCAACGCGGATTGATGCTGTCAAAGCCGCCATCGAATGAGGGTCGGAAGCCCTTGTTGTAAGGAAGCGGAAAGGCATCGCCGCCCTGCGAGGGCATGAGCCAGAGCTGATGCCACTGCTGCCCCAGATAAGACGCGTACACGATCCGTTTGCCATCAGGAGAAAAGTCTGGCCGCGCCTTCCAGTTTGTCTCCTCATAGTGAATTTCATGAGCTTCGGCGCCGGGTTCTGCTTTCATCCGCCAGAAGCCACCGGTGCCGTAGATGTGTCCGCGGTTGGAGACGAACAGCAATTCCTTTCCGTCGGGCGACCACACCGGGCTGATTTCGTGGTCGAACGCGCTGTAGTAGTAACGTGGCAAGTCGCTGCGGGTTTCACCCGTCAACCGTTGCAGGTTACGCAGTTCGCCCCCCGCAAATTCGCCAACGAATATATGGAAGTGACCGCGATAGGAAGTCGAAACGAAGGCAAGCCGTTTCCCGTCGGGCGAGAATCGCGGCTCCACGTTCACCGCGCCGCCCGATGTCATTTGCCGGGACTGCATGGTGGTCAAGTCCAGCGCCCAAAGCTCAATCGCATCCTTATAGTAGGAGTCGTACACCACCCAGCGGCCGTCCGGCGAGCAATCCGGCTGATAGTCGTAGCCCGGCCCGGCGGTCAGTTGCTCGGCATCGTAAGAACCCACTTTCTGCCGCCACAATGAACCCGCCATGGAGTACACCAGGGTTTGAGAATCCGGAAGCCACGCCGCTGAGCTTGGCCCCGTCGTAAGCTGCGGCAGATACATCTCGCGATAGTAATAAGGATGGGGCAGGTCAATCTGCTTGAGCACAGGTTCGCGCTGCGCGAAGACCAGCAGGCTGGGCAACATGCAGAGGAGAACAAAGACCATTCGGTATCGAGCGAGCAAAGGCCACCCTCCGACTGAATGCGGATTATATCCAAGCGGGCGCGATCAGTTCTGGTAATGTATCAGCGCATGCGGCGTGCGCTTGCCATCACCGCCCTCATTCTGCTGGTTCTTCCTACCTTTGCGGTGGCGCAACCGTCTCTCGTGGGTGTGTATCTCGCGATGACCGCTCTGGCCGCCGGGCGTTGGCTGGTGCTGATTGGGCTGGTGCTCTACGCCTGTTTCCGCCCTTCTCTTACCACCTGGATCTTTATTTCCATGCTGCTTGGAGCCGAAATCGGCCACGATTTCCCTGCGTTCGGTGTCAGCCTGCGCCTGCTGGCGCAGATTTTCTTGCGGCTCATCAAAGTCATCATCGCCCCGCTGCTCTTTAGCACTTTGGTGAGCGGGATCGCCGGACATTCCGATCTCAAAAAAGTCGGGCGCATGGGGGTGAAGGCGCTGATCTTTTTTGAAGTGGTGACCACGCTGGCTCTGTTCATCGGACTGGCCGCCATCAACCTCAGCCAGGCCGGCGTCGGAGCCCAGATTCCGGCAAACACCGCTGAAACGGTGAAGATTGAGAGTCTCACACCCAGCGAGACTGTCCTGCACGTCTTTCCCGAGAATATTGCCAAATCGGTTGCGGAGAATCAGATATTGCAAGTGGTCATCTTCAGCCTGCTCTTTGGGGTTGCTTTGGCTTTAATAAAAAACGAAGCCAAGCGCCGCCCCATGCTGGCCTTCACCGAAAGTCTGGCCGAGGTGATGTTCAAGTTCACCAATATCGTGATGTGGTTCGCTCCGCTCGGGATCCTCGGCGCCATTGCATCTACGGTTGGTTCGACAGGGATCGGTGTTTTCGGCAGCCTGGCCCAGCTCCTGCTGACCCTGTATGGCGCCCTGGCAGTATTTCTGCTGGCAGTGCTTTTGCCGGTGGCGCTGCTGGCCAAAGTGCCCGTCGGGCGCTTTATCCGCGCCGTGGCCGAACCGGCGACCATCGCCTTCAGCACCGCCAGCTCCGAAGCCGCCCTGCCGCGAGCCATGGAGCGCATGGAAGAACTCGGTGTGCCGCGCCCAGTTGTGGCTTTTGTCATGCCCACGGGCTACAGCTTCAACCTGACCGGCTCGGCGCTATATCTCTCATTAGCCGCCGTGTTCGTGGCCCAGGCGGCAGGTATGCATCTCACATTCGGGCACCAGCTTTACATCCTTCTGGTGCTGATGTTGACGAGCAAAGGCGTAGCCGGAGTCTCCCGCGCGGCCATCGTAATCCTGCTGGCTACGGCGGCAACCGTAGGCCTGCCGACTGAACCTATCTTCATTCTGCTGGGCATCGACCAGCTGATGGACATGGGAAGAACCGCAGTAAACGTAATCGGCAATTGCCTGGCGACGGTAGTGATAGCACGCTGGGAAGGAGAATTTCCCGCCGAAGGGTTGAGCTAGAAGCCAGAAGCCAGAAGCCAGAAGCCGAAAGCCGAAAGCCGAAAGCCGCTCCAACCTACCCAACAGCTGCCGATCCCCGCTCGACTGGCCTCGCTGGAGCCAGTGCGATCAAGGCTACACCGATGATGAGGAGCACAGCCACGCCCCACAGTTCTCCGCGTTGGACCATATTGCAGAATGCCTGCGTCCCCATAAGCCCGGCGTGGACAAGGCTCGACCATGCCGTGAAAGCAATCAAGCTGCGATTCGCCGATGGGCGGCGGGCTGCCAGCAGCAGGAAAATGCCGAGTGTGACATAAAGGCTAAGCATCATTGCCAACGCAGGCTCTTGCCGAACAAACATCGTCAAGGGATAAGCTAAAGCGCAAAAGATCACGCCCACCACCACCAACACAACCTTCAGCGCACGTTCTCGGCCCAAGGTACCCTCTTGCTACAAAGCTGAAACCAAAAAGTACACGCCTATCTCTGAGACTACTGAGAGAGCATGTTAGGTCGAAGAGGAGGCCAATTGCAATGGCGCTTGGCAGCGCAAGCTATTGCAGCTTGGCGTACTCCGCCTTGGCTTCCTTCAGGATAGGGATGTCGGGGTCGGCGTCTTTCCAGAGGGTGAGGAAATCTTTGTAGGCGGCGATTGCTCTTACGCGTGCGGCATCAGCATCGGCTCCCTGCGAGGTTCTCGACTGCAAGGCGTTGGCGCGAGCCACGCCCAGATGCGCCAACGCTCCCGTCCAGCAGTTCCAGACGATGCCGCTGTGGTCGAGAATCTTCTGAAACTCCCCAGCAGCGGCGCTACCTTGTCCGGCTGCCAAGTATGCCTGTCCGCGAATGTAGGTCGGATAGAGGCAGGAAATGTTGTTGCCGAACGGAATTTGCCCCAACTCGATGGGTGATGAAGCGGATTGCAGGGCGGTCAAGGCGGAGGCTGGGTTCTTCTTGCCCAGCGCCAATCGCGCCTGAATCGCGGGCAGCCAAAGCGACAGCATCTGGGTGTCCAGCGGGGAGCGTTTCCTTAATTCTTGGGCCAACGATTCGGCTCGTGCCGTATCGCCCGCCATGGCGAACGCAAGCGCGGCTTCGGCTCCCGCGCTATGACTCGCGGGAGCCAGCTTCAAAGCCTCGGCCGCTGACCGCCGCGCTTCCGCAGCGTTGCCATACGCCGCTTGTTGAAGAGCTGCATTCGCCAGATAGATGGCAGCACTTTCTTTGTTCTCCGCTCCTACGGCGGAGCCCACAGCCTGCTTGGTCAGTTCCCGCGCTTTGGCAAGGTGACCGCCATACGCCTCCGTGTCGGATGCGAGCGCAAGTCCCCAGTTCTCGAAATCGGGCTGTCCGGCAAACCACTGTTGCTGTTCCGCCATCGCTCCGGAGTCGGCCCCGAGAAAGGCAAGGGCGTAGAGCAAAAGGCGAAGGAGCGCATCATCGAGTTTTCGCGCCTGTGCCTCGTGGATGATCTGCCGCGTTTCGTCGAAATGTTGCAAGGCAAGAGTGTGGTTGGCAAGATTCCCGTAATTGGCTACCTGATCCGGTGCAAGGCTCACAGCTTGCCTCGTGATCTCCGCAGCTTTCTCGTACTTACCCTGTAGCGCGAATACTGACCCCAAACTGCCGTAAGCTGAAGCTTCCCGCGGGTAGGTCTCAATCTCCTCCTGATTCGTCTGGGCAGCCTTTTCCAACTCCCCGGTCACATTCAAATAGTAGTTGGCAGTGATCGCCAGCTTTTCGCGTTCGCTGGCGTGTTCGCGCAGTTGGAATGCTTTGGCATCATACTCGCTGGCTCGCCCTACTTCGCTGAGAAAGACGTAGTCCCTACCCACTGCGTTGTAGGCCACGGCAAAATTCGGATCAAGTTGGATGGCACGTTGAAAGTGAGGCAGTGCTGCGGCGGTGTCTTTGGTGTTAAAGGTCTTCAGTCCAAGGCTGTACGCTTGCAGAGCTTCGAGAGAAGACGTGGTGGCGTGTTCGAGCGGTACATCAAACCTCTGCACTGTAGACAGCGATTCACCCAGTTCGCCGCGCAGCTTGGATGCCGCCTCGCCGAGCGCGTCCAGCACCTTCTCCTTGGACGCCGCCGTCATCTGCTCCTCGGCCAGCGTGTCTCCGTTCTGGCAATTCACCGCCTTCAGCCTCAGCACATATTCGCTGCCCAGACTGCCAACCGTTCCGGCGATGTAAGCTTTGCTGCCCACCCGCTGGCAAAGCTCGCGGGTCACTGCGGGAGTTAGTTTTGTGCTGGCGGGACGGGTCATCAGTTGCAAGGTCTTCGCAACTTCGCTGTCAGAGAGCACATTCAGGAAAGGGGATTGGCGCAGGGAGACGTTGAGCGCCGTCTTCAGCGTGTCGTCGAACACCGCGTCGCCCGTACTGTTGGCAAAATCGGCGAGAACAATAGTGTCCTTTTCGGTCAGCGGTTTGGTTTGACGCGAACGATAGTAGAGTCCGCCCGCTACGAGCGATCCAACCAGCAGAACGGGAACCGCAATCTTCCAGAGCTTCCCAACCCGAGCCGCTGACACAGCCACCGTCCCCGAACTCGCGGCCGCAACCCGCCCCGTTTCTGTATCCCGCTTCAGCCGTTGCAAGTCCGTTCGCATATCGCCTGCGTGCTGGTAGCGCAGGTTGCGGTCTTTCTCTAGAGCTTTGTAGATGATCCGTTCCAGTTCGGCTGGCACGTCGGGATTCAGCCGAACCGCCGGAACCGGGTTGTGATCCAGAATCTCGCGGAAGATGACCGCCGTACTCTCGCCACGGAAGGGCAACTGCCCGGTGGCCATCTCATAGAGAACCGCTCCAAACGAGAACAGATCGCTGCGTGCGTCCAGTTCCTTCGCCCGCGCCTGCTCGGGGGACATATACGCGATGGTGCCGAGCGTAGAGCCGGGACTGGTGAGATGATCAGCTTCCACCGAACCCGTTTGCGTGTTCAGGGCCGCAAGGCTGCTCGAAGAAGTGGTCGGGTGCGTGACCTTCGCCAAACCGAAATCCAGAATCTTGGCGTGCCCGCGCTTGGTCACAAAAAGGTTGGCTGGCTTGATGTCACGGTGGACGATACCCTTGGCATGCGCCGCGTCCAGAGCGTCGGCAATTTCGATGGCCAGCGATAGAAGCAGCTCGGTTTCCAGCGGACGCCCCGCGATGCGGTGGTTCAGACTCAGCCCGTCCAGAAACTCCATCGCGATAAATGTTTGCCCGTGCTGGTCGTCGATTTCGTAGATAGTGCAGATGTTGGGATGGTTCAGGGCAGAAGCCGCCCGCGCTTCGCGTTCGAAGCGCGCTAGAGCTTGCGCATCCTTGGCAATATCGTCAGGGAGAAACTTCAAGGCGACAAAACGGTGCAGCTTTACGTCCTCGGCCTTGTAAACCACACCCATGCCACCGCCGCCGAGTTTCTCGACGATGCGGTAGTGCGAGATGGTTTGGCCGATCATCCTTGGTCGATCAGTGACGAAGCTCGCGCTGTGCGCGACCATAGTAGGCGGCAAGCTGTGGCGAGTCAATGCAGTATCCGGAAGCCCGGAGGCGCTCATAAATTAGGCGTTCTAGCCCAAGCCAGGCCCGAAAACCTTATAAGACCAAGGTAATTAGCTGAATTACCAAAGCGCATGCACATGGGACATCTGTTCGCTGGGGGTCGTGGGTGAGATGTTGAATGCCAGCAGCCCGCTGCCCATGCAAGCCGACGAAATCCTGGACGATGTCCACATTCGCATCCTGCGCGTGACCGAAGACCTGCGCTCGATTCAACAGGCCTTGAATTGCGCCGCCATGCAGGCACCCAACGATCCCGAGCTGATGGAAGCTCTCTGCCAGTTGCCTGAGGTCGAGTCCTTGCAGCTTCTGAAAGCGGCACTCGACCAGATGCGCCATTTCCTTTGGTTCTATGTGCAGGTAATGACTAACGGGTCGGAAGAAGGCGAACGGCTGCGCGAGAGCATTCGGCAAAAGCCTAACGGGAACATGGCAGTCAGTCCACGCATAGCCGCGGCGGAGAAGTTCAGGCATGCTGCCGACGCCGCCCTGCTGCAAATGCTGTCTGACGGCAAAACCCGTAAGCCCAACTAGATAAAAGCTCAGTTCAAGCCCGGCGACGTTAAAACTGCATCTCCACCCCATCCCCGTAATCCAATACAATGTCTTCATTTCGATGTGGCTGGCCGGAAGCGGCTGAAGGCCAGAATCGGATAGACCAGTCACTGTGCAGTCTGTTAGACAGCCGCAGTCGTTATCCCGAACCGGCGGGCTCCCAGCGGCACGCGCCCCGAGAACATTATGTGGATTGTTCGACTTGCGTTAAGACGGCCTTATACCTTCGTAGTGGTCTCGCTGCTGCTCTTGCTGCTGGCTCCGATCGTTATTCTGCGTACCCCCACCGACATTTTCCCCGCCATTGACATCCCAGTGGTCAGTATCGTTTGGAACTACACGGGTCTCGATGCGCAGCAGATGTCGGACCGGATCGTCTCGCAAACCGAGCGCGCCCTGACTACCTTGGTGGACGACATCCAGCACATTGAGTCGCAGTCGCTCAACGGAATTGCGGTGGTCAAGGTTTTCTTTCAGCCCACCGCGGACATCAACAAAGCTCTGGCGCAAGTCACCGCAATCTCCCAAACCCAACTTCGGCAACTGCCTCCAGGGACGACCCCGCCCTTGGTCATCACCTACAGCGCCTCGACCGTCCCCATCTTGCAGTTGGCCCTATCGGGCAGGGGAATGTCAGAGCAGCAGCTTTTTGATCTCGGCACCAGTTTCATTCGCACCCGCCTGGTCACAATTCCCGGGTGCGCCATTCCCTGGCCCTATGGCGGCAAGCAACGCCAGGTGCAAGTGGATCTTGACACTGCGGCATTGCAGTCGAAGGGTCTTTCCCCTCTGGATGTCGTGAACGCGATCAGCGCCCAGAACCTCATCCTGCCTTCCGGCACATCGAAGATTGGAACCTTCGAATACGACGTCGAGATCAATGGCAGTCCGAAGACGGTTGCGGAACTGAATGACATGCCCATAAAGACCGTGGGCACAAATACGATCTATGTTCACGATGTAGCCAATGTACGCGATGGTTTTCCGCCACAGACCAATATCGTCCATGTCAACGGGAGGCGGGCTTCACTGCTGACAGTTTTAAAGACCGGCAATGCGTCTACGCTGAATGTGGTCTCCGGCATCAAGGCCATGCTTCCGCAGATTGCGGCCGGGTTGCCTCCGGAACTGGAGATCCAGCCGCTGGCCGACCAGTCTCTCTTCGTCCGTGCTTCGATTGACGGAGTGATCAAAGAAGCGAGCATTGCGGCGTGCCTCACCGGTCTGATGATCCTGATCTTCCTGGGCAATTGGCGCAGCACGATCATCATTGCAACCTCCATCCCGCTTTCGATTTTGACCTCGATTCTCGTGCTCAGCGCCTTGGGACAGACCATCAACATCATGACTCTGGGCGGCCTGGCTTTAGCGGTCGGCATTCTGGTGGATGACGCCACCGTCGAAATCGAAAACATCAACCGCAACCTGGCTCAGGGCAAGGAAGTTGAACACGCCATCCTGGACGGCGCACAACAGATTGCGGTTCCGGCGTTCGTTTCCACTCTGGCAATCTGCATCGTGTTCGTGCCCATGTTCTTCCTGACTGGGGTCGCCAAGTTTCTGTTTGTGCCGCTGGCGGAGGCGGTGGTGTTTGCCATGTTGGCGTCTTATCTGCTTTCGCGGACGCTGGTGCCCACCATGGCCAAATACCTGCTCCGGGGCATCGAAACCACGCCGGCAGTGTCGCGGAATCCACTGGTGCGGATGCAAATCCGTTTTGAAGAAGCTTTCGAGCGATTCCGTGAGGGCTATCGCCGCTGGCTGGATCGTTGCCTGCACTTTCGGGCGATGATCCTCATCGGCTTTTTCGCGGCCTCGCTGATTTCGCTGGTGTTCCTGATCCCCTGGCTGGGGCAGGACTTCTTTCCCACGGTGGATGCGGGCCAGTTCAAATTGCACCTGCGGGCGCGTACCGGTACGCGGATAGAAGAGACCGCCCGGCTTTCCGAACTAGTGACGCAATCGATTCGCGCCGAAATTCCGCCCTCAGAAATCCTCAGCATCATCGATAACATCGGCCTGCCTTACAGCGGCATCAACCTTTCCTACAGCAACTCCGCTCCCATTGGCCCCGCCGACGACGACATTTTGGTCAGTCTGAATAAGGGACACCGCCCGACGGAACAGTACATCCACGATCTGCGCTTGCGCTTGCCGCGGGAATTTCCGGGAGTGACTTTCTCATTCCTGCCCGCCGACATCGTAAGTCAGATTCTTAATTTCGGACTGCCGGCGCCGATTGACGTCCAGATCGCTGGCTACAACGTTGCCGGCAACCGGGAATTCGCCGGCCGCCTGCTCACCCGTTTGCGGCAAATCCCAGGCATCGTAGACCTTCATATTCAACAGCCCTTTGACCAGCCCTACCTGAACATCGACGTGGATCGCACCAAGGCGCAGCAAGTTGGGTTTACGCAACGCGATGTGGCCAACAACTTGCTGATTTCACTGAGCGGCAGCTTTCAGACCACTCCTGAATTCTGGCTCGATCCCAAAACTGGGGTGAGTTACTCCATCGCCGCGCAAACTCCGCAGTATCGAGTGCAGTCCTTGCAGGACCTGGAGAATGTTCCGGTCACCGGTTCGGGTAACGCGGCGCCGCAGATCTTGGCCAGCCTGGCGTCCATCAATCGCGGCACCGGAACCGCAGTGGTTTCGCATTATGACATTCAGCCCTTGATCGATATTTACGGCTCGGTGCAGGGACGCGATCTGGGTGGCGTGGCCCGGGAAGTGAACCAGATCGTGGACAGCGCCAAAAAGCAAGCGCCGCGCGGAACCCAGGTCAGTATTCGCGGGCAGATTCAAACCATGCGGTCCTCGTACGTCGGACTGCTCGGTGGTCTGGCATTTTCCATCGTGCTGGTGTACCTCCTGATCGTGGTGAATTTTCAGTCGTGGCTGGATCCATTCATCATCATCTCTGCTCTGCCGGCGGCGCTTGCAGGCATTGCCTGGTTCCTGTTTATCACTCGCACCACCGTCAGTGTGCCCGCCCTCATCGGCTCCATCATGTGCATGGGGGTGGCTACCGCCAACAGCATTCTGGTTGTAAGTTTTGCCAAGGAACAGATGCTGGCCGGCCACGACGTGACTCACTCCGCGCTGAACGCCGGATTCACCCGCTTCCGCCCCGTGATCATGACCGCGTTGGCTATGATCATCGGCATGGTGCCGATGGCGCTGGGGCTGGGTGAAGGTGGCGAACAGAATGCCCCATTGGGACGGGCGGTGATCGGGGGGCTGTTGTTCGCGACCGTGGCCACGCTCTTTTTCGTGCCGCTGTTTTTCAGTTTGTTGCACGGCCGCCGCAATCGAACAGAAAAAGCGCAGGCTAAGCACTAAGGTGGTTTCGGTCAGGGGAGTCTTCTAGATGAAAGTGGAACAAGAGAACGATATTGAACAGCCGGTGGCGAGTCAGAGCCGTCCTTCCGGCAGGCCGTCGCGCCATTGGTGGGTCGCGGTACTGGCCTTTGCCGCGGTCGTGGCTCTGGTAGTCTCCGGCATTCTGCCGAGAATCCAGGCGCGGAACACGCTGGCTAAAGAAACCAAAGAGATGGCCATTCCCACCGTTGCGGTGGTCCATCCCCAGCGGTCCGCCCCGTCAAACGAGATCGTTCTGCCGGCTAACGTACAGGCTTACATCGACTCGCCCATCTACGCTCGCACCAATGGGTATCTGAAGCAGTGGTATGCGGACATCGGTGCGCGAGTCGCGGCTGGACAGTTGCTTGCGGAGATCGAAACTCCCGAAGTTGACCAGCAGCTCCGCCAGGCCCGCGCCGATCTGGGCACGGCCGAGGCGAACCTCCACCTGGCTGAGATTACGTCGAACCGCTACGCCGGCCTGCTCAAGACGGATTCCGTGTCCAAACAGGATGCCGATAACGCCGAAGGAGCCTACGCCGCACAGAAAGCCACCGTCCAGGCTATGGAAGCGAACGTGAAACGCCTGGAACAACTGCAATCCTTCGAGAAGATATATGCGCCGTTTGCCGGCGTAATCACGGCGCGCCGCACCGACATTGGCGCGTTGATCGATTCTGGCGGCAGCGGTGGAACCAGGACCGAGCTCTTCCACATTGCGCAGCCTGATCGGTTGCGGGTGTATGTCAATGTGCCAGAAGCGTACTCGCAGGCCGCCAAACCCGGCCTGACTGCCGATTTAGTGCTCTCGGAGTTTCCCGGCCGCCGCTTCGAGGGAAAGCTGGTTCGCACCGCCAATGCCATCGATCAGACCACACGCACGCTCCTGGTCGAAATTGCGGTGAATAATCCCACTGGAACATTGCTCAGCGGGGCCTATGCGGAAGTGCACCTCAAATTGCCCGGCGCTACATCCACATTCACGCTTCCGGTTACTACTTTGTTGTTTCGTTCCGAAGGACTGCGCGTGGCAACGGTCATCGACGGTCAACATGCCGAGCTCAAGCCAATCACGGTTGGCCGCGACTACGGCTCTGAGATCGAAGTGGTCGCGGGCTTGACCGGCGACGAAGCCGTGATCGCCAATCCGCCGGACTCCATCGTCTCTGGGGAAGAAGTACGAGTCGCGCAGCCTTCGTCCGGCACACCATCCTCGGGAGGCGCCAAGCCGTGATGCCGGTTGGACACAGAGTTTGCCGCACTGCGATCCTGCTCGGGATCGCCTTGCTCACCGGCTGCGCCGTCGGGCCCCGCTATGCTCGTCCGGCCGCGCCAACCCCGCCCGACTACAAGGAAACTCCGCCTAATTGGAAGGAAGCCCAGCCTTCCGATCAGGTTCTGCGCGGCAAATGGTGGGAGATTTATCGGGACTCGCAGCTCAATGCATTCGAGGAGAAGATTGCCGTTTCCAACCGGAGCTTGAAAGCGGCCGAAGCGCAGTTCGCACAGGCTCGGGCCACGGTTCGCTACTATCGCGCCGACTTGTTTCCCACGCTGTCGGCAGGAGTCTCCGCCACTCGCGAGCGTTTTTCCAGCAACCGGCCACTGGCTCAGCTTAGCGGCGGGGGTACGTTCAACGATCTCGTCATCCCCGTTGATATGACGTACGAGCCTGACGTCTGGGGCCGGGTGCGGCGTAACGTCGAAGCCTATCGCGCCAGCGCGCAAGCCAGTTTTGCCGATCTCGAGGCGGTAAGCCTCAGCCTGCATGCCGAACTGGCCATGGATTATTTCCAGGCCCGTGAACTGGACGCCGAGGCACAACTGCTCGACTCCACGGTTGAGGGTTACCAACGATCGCTGGAACTAAACCAGAACCGCTACCAGGGCGGTGTGGTTTCGCAAGTGGATGTTGCCCAAGCCCAGACTCTGCTCGAGACCGCCCGCGCCCAGGCCATCGACGTAAAGGCCCAACGGACGCAGTTTGAGCATGCCATCGCGGTGCTGGTGGGAGAACCGGCGCCCAGCTTCACCCTGCCGGTAGCGGCCCTGAATGCGACTCCGCCCGTGATCCCGCCCGGTCTGCCTTCACAGCTTCTGGAACGCCGTCCCGACATTGCTTCCTCGGAGCGCCAGATGGCTATGGCGAATGCCAACATCGGAGTCGCCAAGGCGGCATACTTCCCCCTGTTCAATTTCTCACCCTCCGCCGGGTTTGAGAGTACGACCGTGGCCAACTGGCTCTCCAACCCAAGCACCTTCGTCACGGTGGGAGTTTCCGCGATGGCCACAATCCTCGACGTCGGCCGCCGCCGCGCGGCTCTCGACCAGGCTCGCGCCGCGTATGACCAGACGGTGGCGAGCTATCAGCAGAACGTGCTCGTGGCTTACCAGGAGGTGGAAGACAACCTTGCAGCTCTGCGTCTGCTGGAGCAGGAAGCCAACACCGACGCGGCGGCGGTAGCGGCAGCGGAGCACTCGCTCGATCTTTCCAAGAACCGCTACACCGGCGGGGTGACGACCTATCTCGAAGTGATTACTGCCCAGACCACCGCCCTGGCCGACGAACGCAGCGCGGTCCAGGTCTCCGGCCGGCGCATGATTGACAGCGTTCTGCTGATCAAGGCGCTGGGCGGCGGCTGGGACGCTGCCAGCCTGGCAAAGCTGGACCTAACCTCGCGCAAGCCCTATGCGCCGCCACCGGCGCCCGCGGCTCCCACCGGGCAATAACGAAATCCTGCCCAATCGCGCTTTTACGGGGCGCGGTTTCAAGCCGCGCCGTTGGTCTGATCCGTGAAAATCCGGGGCTCAGAATCTCTCACTCCGACCGGCGCTTGCGAAAGGCGTGCAGGATCACCGCGCTGCTGATCGCAAAACTTCCAATCGCTCCCAGAGCCATGAGTTGCGCCATGTCCGAACTGAGATGAAGGACGTCAGCAAACAGGGCGGCCAGGGCAAACACGATTCCCAGAATGTTTAACCACAGGGGTGCGCGCACCGGCTGGCTGCGCTCGCGATTGTAGAAGCGCAGTTGCATCAGCACCGCCACCAGGCCGATGGCGGCAACCACGACCACCGCCAAAGGGCTGTGGAAGGCGCTGGGCTTGGGATAGATCACGACCAGCGCCAGCAGCCCGCAGAGCAGGCCGGCAGAGATGACCGTCCAGCGTCGAGACTTCGAGGACGAAGTAGCCGAGATGGCGTCAGGCACGACTGTCTACCGTTTTCTTGGCAGACGATTTTCCTGCCTGCTTTCATCAGACTGAACAACGCGCTTCGAGAAAGGAATTGTGAGGTTATATCCTGACACGCTAGTGACGCCAGCCTGCCTTAGTTCCTTTACCGCCTTCAGGACTTCAACCAGTTTCTTCGCATCTACGGATTGATTAGCCCTAAGCATCTTTTTGATGTTTATCGGCTTCGGCATCTCATCCCCCAATTGGTCTGTAGTGCTCTCTGGTATGCACTAACCATCGGTGTCCGCGCTTTGCTGCGTAATCGCGCAGAAGTTTGTAATAGGCCCGTATGCAGCGATCCAACTCGGGGTCTTCTCCAAAATCCTCGATCTTAAGATTTATGTCCCTCCGAAGCACCTGCATCGAAATGCCGCGCCCGTGGGAGTTCCATCGTTTGGTATCGTTTAGCTTGTTGGCAATCTCCTCAGCCCTTGCGGTCTTCATTTTCCGCGTAACCCTGCGTCGATGCGTCTTGGTGACCTTCCAATTCTTGAACTTAAATCTCACCAGCCATTCCTTCAATAGAGAGTTCGACAGTTCTTTTGCGCGCTCGTAGTAGTAAAGCTCCGCCGGATCGAATTTTGAGATGAGGAAAGTCATCTCAGCGGTTGTCAGTGTTCCGTTTTGAGACTTCAGAATTAAATCGTTATACTTCTCCAGGTAGCCCAGCGCCGGAATCATCTTCCCATCTGGTCTTTCCACTTGGGGATCGATGGGACCAAGGACGGAGTAATAATCCATGTGGATTGCGTCACCAGACATCACAAGGACAGTCCCGGCGGACATAGCGTTATCAGGAATTACAAACTCAACCTGTCGGTAATGGTGTCTGAGGGTATCGGCAATCCGCTGCACAACCTCGATGTATCCGCCATACGTTTCCAAGACAACGATGAGTTTCCTTCGCTTCTTCGTGGTTTCCTCTACGGCAGTTCGGACATGATCCTCCACGCCGTAGAGAATCGGGCCAAAGAACGCCAAAACGTCGCCGCCCATTTTGTCTTCGAGCGCCTTGCTGTGCATGTCCAATTCGCGCTCGATGATGTCACTACTAGGATCAACAGGCAAGGCATCTACCCTTGCACTTTCTGCCATCGCGCTTGAGCAGCACGACGAGCAATATCGCTGCGTTCCGTATCCGTCAGTACCTCAGCCCTTGCTGCCCCGCCCTTGAGTCCCCCCAAGCGGCCCAGTGCAACGGCAGCAGGATTCTTCCGTTTCTTCTTCGGGAGTTTGGTTTTCTTCAAGACTTCATCAATGACCCTGGCAGCCATTGTGTTGACGTCTCTGCTTGACCGTTTATGCATGGAACATTTTTACGCTACCATTGCGACTGGTGTCAAGATTGGCCCCCGTCCGAGAGACGTAGCCCTTATGCTTGACCGTTCTAGCACTTTAGATGCCAACCCGGAGGGAAGGATTCACCAAACCAGCCCACCACCGACGACCCCTCACGCTGACAGCCATTCCGCCTGCCGTGGCGCCCCGCGAGTCACGGCATACAGTACCAGTTCCACCCGCGTGGAAACTCCCAGCTTGTCGAAGATGCGGAACAGGTACTTTTTTACCGTGTGTTCGCTCAGGCCGAGCTCACGGGCCACACCACGATTGCTGAGTCCATCCGCCACCAAGGCCACCACTTGCTGCTCCCGCGGGGTGAGCAGGTTCCGTCCCCGGCTGTTTACCACCCGCAAAGAGGGCACCTGCATGACGGCATCAATTAGATATCCCACTTGCTCGTTGCTGGCCCAGATCTGCCCTTGATGGACCGTCTGGATACATTTGCAGAGCAGCCGGAAGGGTGAATCGGCGAAGCTGAACAGCCCCCTCGCGCCCGAGCGGAAAGCGTTGACCACTTCCTCGCGATCAGCAGCTTCCAGCAGCAGAACTTCGACCATATTGGGATGGGCGAGATGCAGGCTCCGCACCAGCGCCATATTCCGTTCGCAGTCCATCACAGCCACGTCAACCGCATTTTCTGCAATCGTAGTGAGCATGGCATCTTTTTCTAGGGCGCACGAAATGGCTCGAAAGTCCCGTCGGCGGAGGGCAGTCACCAGGAGCTGACAATGCAACTGGTTCGAGCCGGCGACGAGGACGCTCACCGCGGTGGACCTAACAGGCGAAGTTGGGCGCATGGTTCCTCAGGGTTAAATTTTGTTGCTGCCGAGCATAGCCACCAGCGCGGACGGATTCTGTGATGTGCCGACATCAAAAGCATAAGAAGTGATGTGGAAAACTTGCCAGCGCTGAGAACTTCTTCGCTGTCCCGTTCTTGCACTCTGACTCAACTGCTTAGATGGCAGCAGAAGCAGGTTTATCCGAATCATCCCCGCGAAGCCCGTAGCGGGAATCGCTTTACAACTCCGAAGTTGCGGCATACCGCCAAAGTAGTATGCCGGGAATGTTTGCAGCGCCGGATTGTCCACTCTGGAGGACTGCACTTCCCATGTCTTGTGCCTCGTAGTGGCGCGGCGTACCGTTCGAATTGCAATGGGACGTTCGCTTAGTCCTCGACAAAATTTGAAGGCGGAAGCAGGCGGCCAGCATGCGATTTCCAGCCCGACCCATCGTTGTCCTGCTTGCCGGTTGCTGGCTGCAAAACGTTTCGGTGGTTGCCACTGCCCACGCTCAACAGCCAGAGACAACTGTTGAGCCAACAGGAGCGGCGACCGCGAAGTCCGGAATAGCGGACGGCGCATTGAGTCCAGCCTTGACGGAGGCGCGCCGTCCGCTCTACCGGTTATGCAAGAGTGACGTCCTCGACATCGGTTTCACCTTCTCTCCCGAATTTAACCAGACCGTTATCGTGCAGCCGGACGGCTACATTCCTCTGAAGGGAGCGCAGCAGATCTACGCCGAAGGCATGACCGCTCCCGATCTGGGCGCGGTGATTCGCGAAGCCTACAGGGGCATGCTGCACGATCCCGAGGTGTCAGTTACGCTCAAGGATTTCGATAAGCCTTTTTTCATCGCAGGGGGGGAAGTTGGCCGTCCCGGCAAATACGAACTGCGCTCCGACACTACGGCTGCCGAAGCCGTGGCCATGGCTGGAGGGTTCGGCCCGCGGGCCAAGCACTCCCAGGTGGTGTTGTTCCGGCGCATCTCGGATGAAGTTGTCGAGTCGCACCTGCTCAACCTCAAATCTATGCTGAACTCACGACAGTTGCGGGAAGATATGCACCTCAGGTCCGGCGATTTGCTATTCGTACCGCAGAACCTGATCTCGAAGATCCGGCAGTTCCTGCCGGCTTCCAACCTCAGCCTGTACTCAACTCCAACACAGTTCTAAAAGGACTGAAGGACCTCGGGCCGCCTCATCGAAGACCGAATCGACAAATCCAGGGCGCAGTTCAAACTCCACATGGCAGAAGAACTCAGATTGGTTCCGAAACCGATACGCACCCCGTCTCCCACGATGCGAGACCTGCTGGCCGTTGTCTTCCGGCAATGGCGGTTGGCGCTGGCTGCGTTCGCGCTGGCGCTGGCTGCCAGCATCGCCTACCGGCTGATCGCGCCTGGCTATGAGTCGGAAATGAGGGTTCTGCTGCGCCGGGGGCGGGTTGATCCCGTGGTGGCGCCGACTCCCAGCCAGGCCGAACTCATACGCCAGGGCGTAACGGAGGAAGAAGTGAACTCCGAAGCGGAATTGCTGCACGATGACGAGATCCTGCGAACCGTGGTCCAGCAAACCGGTCTCGCATCGGAAGGTAGCTCGTGGTTTTGGAGCCTGCTTGGCGACGACGACGCCGGAAAACGCCTGGCGCGCGCCGTACGCCGCGTGGATAGACGGTTGACCGTCGAGCCCGTTCGTAAGACCGCGTTGATCACTGTCAGTTACCAATCTTCCGATCCCGAGCAAACCGCAAAGGTGCTGCGAACGCTGGCCGATGCCTACCTGGAGCGGCATCACCAGGTGCACCGCGCTTCCGGGGAATTCAGTTTTTTTGACCAGCAGGTTACGCAGTCGCGACACACTCTGGAAACGGCCGAGCTGCAACTCGCGGAGTTTGCGCGGGACCAGGGAGTGGTCTCGGCGTCCCAGGAACGCGACCTGACCTTGCAGAAACTCAGCGACGCGGATGCGGACGATCGCCGAACGCAGGTCGCACTGGCGGAAAACTCGGAGCGGATTCGGGCCTTGCAATCGAAGCTGAACTTGTTGCCGGAGCGCACCATGACCCAGATGCGCAACTCCGACAATCCGGAGTTGATGGAGAAAATGAAGGCGCGTTTGCTGGAGCTGGAATTGCAGCGTACGGATCTGCTCATTGCGTTCGAGCCCTCATATCGCCTGGTGAAAGAAGTCGAACAGAAGATTGCGCAAACGAAGGCCTCCATCGCGGGAGAAGACCGGGCCCCGATTCGTGACCAGACCAGCGACCTGGAGCCAAATCATGCCTGGGCGAAGTCCGAACTGGTGAAGGCTGAGGTCGAGGCCAGGGCTTTAGGCGCCCATGCCGCCGCCGAAGGCATTTTGTTGGCCCACTACCGGGACACCGCCCAGCAGCTGGGGGACCAGAGCATCGCACAAGATCGTCTATTGCACGATTTGAAGTCCGCCGAGGATCGGTATCTGTTGTATGTGGACAAGCGCGAGGAAGCCAGAATCGGGGATGCGCTCGACCAGGGGGGAATCCTCAACGTCGCCATCGCCGAGCAACCCGTCGTGCCGGAACTGCCCAAGCTTTCAGAATTGAGTTTTGGGCTGATTGGTCTGGCATTGGCAGGAACTGTAAGCGTGAGCCTGGCATTCGTAACCGATTACCTGAGCCCTGCATTCCGTACTCCGGACGAAGTGGTCGCTTTCCTGCGCGCTCCGGTATTGGCATCCCTCCCTCGCAAAAAGGCAGCCGATGCGGAAGACTTCTTGAGAGGCCAAATATGAGCACATTTGTGAAGCTATTGCCCCCTACCACTATGGACGAAGTTGAGCAATCCCCGATCCACACCGACCCCGAGGTCGAGCAGGAGATTGCGCCGTCGCTCCATACCACCGGTTGGACGCTCGAATCTTTTGCCGAAGAACAAATCCGTGGTTTGGTGCGTCAGGTGTTCTTGCCGGGCTGGCCCAGGCCTTGTCGCCAAGTGGTGTTCAGCCCCGTGGACCCGGGGTCAGACATCTCTCCGATCTGTATGCAGGTCGGCCAAACCTTGGCGGACGAGGGATCGGGAGAAGCCTGCGTGGTGGAGGCTTGCCCCACCGCCCGCGACGAGGACGGAGCTTCGGAAGACCGGCTCGCCGCGGTGGGCGGTGAAAAACGATTTGGCACCTTGCGCGACTTATCGCAGCAACTCTCCGGCAGCCTGTGGTTTATGCCTCGCAGCGTTTTTCTCGGAGGCAACCAAAACGGCTTTTCCACCGCCTGGCTGCGAGCTCGGCTGGCAGAATTACGCCTGGAATTCGACTACACCGTGCTCCAGGGACCTGCCGCCGGAGCCGGCAGCGAGGCCGCCCTGCTCGGCGCCACCTGTGATGGACTGGTGCTCGTGTTGCAAGCCAACGCCACCCGCCGAGCCACCGCACAGCGAGTGAAGGAGATTTTGCATTCGGCGAATGCGCGGCTGCTGGGCACCGTGCTCAGCGAACGCACCTTCCCCATTCCACGTGCGATCTACAGAAGGCTGTAACAACACTGTGCGATAAAAGCCCGCGTCACCGCAAGGGCAATCAGGGTTGCTGATAGACCCATTACGAGAGACGAACTGGTGAGAATTAAGCCACAAATGATCTGGGACTCAACTAGCAGAGCCGTGCCGCGAATCGTAGTCGCCCCGTGACCGCCGCCTCCCATCTTCTTGTTCCTGAAAATCATCTCTGGTATGCGATTCAAACCCGCTACCGATTTGAGAAGAAGGTGACCACCCAGCTGCAACGCAAGGGGATAGAAACTTTTCTTCCGGTACTGGAGCAAATCCACCATTGGAGCGACCGCGAAAAACGTGTGAATACTCTTTTGTTTTCGGGTTATACCTTTGCTCGTATCAACCCCTCCTCCTGGTCACGAATGGATCTGCTGCGGACCGTTGGAGTAATCGGACTGATTGCGTTCGCGGGGCAGGTCATTCCGATTCCTGCCAAACAGATCGACGATCTGCAAATGCTGTTGTCGCAAAAAGTCCCCTGTGCCTTGCGCGCCTTCCTGAAGATCGGACAGCGAGTGCGAATCCGCGGCGGTTGTCTGGACGGGCTGGAAGGAATCCTGGACGAGCGCGGGGAGAAGAACCTGGTAATTTCCGTCGATTCTATCCAGCGGTCCGTGGCCATGCGAATCGAAGGATACGAACTGGAACTGATCTAGTGCTGCCTTCCTCCATCACCACACCAGACCACGGCGCCCCTGGCATGTTTCCCTCGCGCTTGATCCCGGGGGCGCTGGACTATGCAGACGCGGTTCCACGCAAGAAGGCTGCCTCGGCAACCGTGGATGGAAGCCTCTGGAAATGGCAGCCCCCGCTTCACCCGGCGCCAAAACCCACTTTCTGGGCCACCGGTCTGAGGCCGCGGCGCGTCCGCAACGTACTGATCATCGGCGCCGGGCAGGTCGGGCGGCAGTTGGCCCAGCACCTGCAACGAGACGATTCTGCCCGGTCCCTGGTGCGGGGCTTTCTCGATGACCGCGCGCCCGTGAGCGGTGCTGTGCTGGGGCGAATCGATGATCTCGCCAGCATTGCACGCCGCGAGTTCGTCGATGAGATCATTCTGACCACCGCCATCCACGGTGAGGTCACAAAGAGAATCATTCGAGAGGCCCGAGCCAATCAGATCGACGTGAAGCTGGTCCCGGACTTCTTCGGTTGTGATCCCACGCCGGTCGTTCTCCGGAAATATGGCAACGTGCCCGTCCTCACCCTGTCCGAGGAGCGAATCCCCAACTTCCGCTTGCTCGTCAAACGCGGTATCGACATTGTGCTGTCCGCCATTGCGTTACTTCTGGCCCTGCCACTGCTGGCAGTCATTGGATGCGTGACTAAGCTCGATTCGCCCGGGCCTGTGTTTTATCGAGCGGCTCGGCTGGGTCTGAAGGGCCGGCGTTTTCTGTGTTTCAAGTTTCGCACCATGATTCCGAACGCAGATGCGCTTAAACAGAAGTTGCGCGCCCGCAACCAGCGCAACGGCGCGTTTTTCAAAATGGTGGACGATCCGCGGGTGACGCGGGTTGGTCGCGTTCTCCGCCGCTATAGCCTCGATGAGTTGCCCCAACTCTGGAACGTGCTGCGAGGCGAGATGAGCCTGGTGGGGCCGCGTCCCCACCCCATCGATGATTTCGAACGTTACGATCTGGAAGACCTACAGCGGCTGGAAGTACTGCCCGGTCTCACCGGGCTTTGGCAGGTCACCGCCCGCCGCGATCCCTCGTTCGCACGCAACATGGCGCTGGACCGCGAATATATAGGGCGTTGGACTCTGGGCCTGGATTTCCGCATTCTCTTCAAGACTGTCGCCGTGGTCTTGCGGGGAGAGGGAGCCTAGCTTGGGAGCTTTCGAGCAGACTGCGCCTCGCGGTTGGAGAGAACGAGCATGGATAGAGGAGGTTGCGGGATGGACGGTCTCCACTTGCTTCCGGCCATTGCACGCGCTGATGGCCGCGCCAGCACTGCTCTTCCTCTTCACTATGGCGGTAATGCTCTTCCGCCCCGCCGACTACCGCTTCCACTCGTACGACCGCTTCGCCTTTATTTTCCTCATTTTTGTGGTGTTGCTGCGCTCGTGGACCATGCGAATCCCCGTGCGCATCGCCGGGCCGGCGATTTTGCCCATGTTCGGGCTTCTGATTTTGGCGCTGTACGATGCACTCTCTCAGCCCTACGACCCCGAGACTTGGGGCGTGCTTGCCGCCAAATGGCTGGTTCCTCTTGGGCTCTATGTCTTGGCTGCGCACATCTTCGAGGATGCCCGCTCCCGGCGTCAGTTCGAAGTCTTCGCGCTATTAGTGCTCACCTACTTGTGCGTGATCGCAATCCTGTTCATGGTCGGGGCTACAGACTTCATCTTCCCGCGCTACATTTTGGATGAAAGTCTCGGAATTCACGCCGACCGCGCCCGTGGCCCCTTTCTGCAAGCCGTTGCCAACGGGCTCGCCTTGAGCATGCTGGGTCTGCTGGCAATGGATTCCTTTCGCCGTCACCGCTTGCCCAAGCTGCCCGCGATTCTTCTGCTTATTGCTTTACCGCTGGCGATCGTGGCCACCAAAACCCGCGCAGTCTGGCTATCATTTGCCGGGTCCATTTTGTGGCTGATGTTCTTTTCCCCCAGCCGTTGTTTGCGCAGAACCTGTTTGTGCCTGGTGCTGGGAGGCGGTTTAGGGCTGATTGCTCTCCTCAGCTTCGGCGATTCCCACATGCCTCTGAGAGACCGTCTGGAGGAAAGCGGCCCGGTCACATTCCGCATGGCGGTTTACCAGGCGGGATGGGAGATGTTCCTGAAGAAACCGGTCTCCGGATGGGGCAGCCTCGCGATGCAGACCGAACTATCACGCCGGATCACTGATTTCCATCAAGAGCAGTTCTTCTTTCACAATACCTATCTCGAGGTGCTTGTCCAATACGGAGTCATCGGATTGGGGCTTTATGGATGGGTGATTGTCGATCTGTTCCGACTGGGCCGGAAACGGCCGGGCACACATTCCCCAGTGGGCAATTTCCCGGATGCGCAATTCCGGTCCTTATGGCCGCTGATTGTTGTGGTGTTTCTGGTCAACGGTTGTTTCGTGGTCATGAACTACCAATTCGTCAACGGCCTATTGTTTACGCTGGCGGGCATGCTGGCAGCGCAGAATCGCCGCGACCGGGAAGAAATGAATGCGTTCTCAAGCTGAGGCCGCCGCTCTGCCCTCACTTACGCTCGCCTCGGCTGACGTGAGTGTGTCCGCCCCATTTTGCGGCGAAACCGCGCGCGGCGCCATTTATCTTGCAGCGCGCTATGGACTGGGTGTGATCGTGGGCGTGGGAAACATGCTGGTAATGACCTGGTGGATCGGCCCCCATGCTTACGGCTTGTTCGTAACCGCAGTTGGAATCGTCGCCTTTCTGGCAATTCTCGCGCGGGGTGGGATCGACACCTACCTGGTCCGCAGCGAGGCTCCCGATGCCCGCCTGTATGGCACTGCTACCACCCTCATTCTGGCCGCCTCCATCGGGCTTGGACTGGCCGCAGCGTCGGCCACACCGTTACTCATTCACTGGTATGGAAGCAGAGAGTTCGTTCCCCCCTACCTTGCGCTGCTGATGGCGATTCCGGTGTCCGCTCTGACTGGTATTCCCATGGCTAAGCTGGAGCGCGGCCTGGAGTTCCGCCGGATTGCGGGCATTGAACTCGCGGGCCAGTCGCTGGGGCTGGTTGTCGCGGCCTCGCTCGCCTGGCTGCACGCCGGGGTGTGGGCCCCGGTGATGGGCCAGATCGCGTGGCAGGTCTTCACCTTGATTGCCGCCGGCGTCTGCGCCGCTATTCCTTTTCGGGTGTGCCTCGAAATGAAGCATGCGCGGCCCATGCTGTCTTACGGCGTCGGCCTGACCGCCTCGCTGCGAACCTGGCAATTGCGGACCCTGGTGAACCCCCTGATCGTCGGCCGATTCGTGGGTGCTGAAGGAGTTGCCTATGTCGCCCTCGCCATTCGCCTGGCGGAAGCGCTGGGCAGCTTCCGCCTCGCAGCCGGCCGCATGGCGATTGCAGCCTTGGCCCGCTTGCAGCATCGCCGCGAAGAGTTCCGCAGGGCGCTCGAGCAAGCGCTGTATCTCCAGGTGGTCACCCTGGGGCCTCTGCTGTGCGCATTTGCCCTGATGGGGCCGTATTTCGTGCAGCATGTCATCGGCGTGCGCTGGATGCCCAGCTTGCGGATTTTCCCTTTTGCCGCCGCCGGAGTCCTGGTGAACTCGGTCTATAACTTGCAAGCCTCCGCGTTATTCGTGGTGGGAAAACAATGGCTGGTGATGCGATCTTACGTGGTCCATGTGCTTCTGCTGGTGGTAACCACGTGCATTTTGCTGCCCCGTTTGGGCCTGATCGGTTATGGCTGGGCAGAATTGGTCGCCTGCGGCGCCTACTGCCTGATTCATTCCGGCTTGGCCACAACGGTGCCCATCTCCTACCAAAGGCTCCGGCCCTGGGTTGCAGGTTTCGTTGCTGGTTTGTTCCTGGTTCCTGTCGGCTACGCACTGCTTCGCCTGAACTGACTTTCTCAGAACATTCCGCAATGCCTACCATCGCTTATCTTTCCAATCTTTTTCCTTCGCCGGTTGAGCCCTACGTCATCGATGAAATTCGTGAACTCCGCCGCCGCGGCGTAAACGTGGTCCCGTGCAGCGCGCGGACGGTGAAGCCTCGATTGGACCGGCATCTACATGCGCTTGCCGCTGAAACCCTCTACCTGCAACCACTCCGGATCACGGTCTTGTTGCACGCTGTTTGGGTCTCCGCTGCGAAGCTGGCTATCTTGAGTGATTTTCTCCGTCATGCCCTTTTTCAGAGACGCGAGGCGCCTGCGCGGCGGCTGCGTGCGTTGCTCCATACTTTCCTGGGCGTCTACTACGCCGCCCTGCTTCACTCCCGCCACGTGGATCACATCCATGTGCATCACGGATACTTCGGCTCATGGATTGCCATGGTCGCCGCGCGCCTGCTGGGCATCGGCTTCAGCATGACGCTGCACGGATCCGACCTCCTGCTTGATCCTGCATTTCTCGACCTCAAACTGAAGCAATGCAGTTTCTGCGTGACTATTTCCGAGTTCAACCGCAGGCGCATTTTGATGGACTATCCCGGTGCCGTACCCGAGAAGATTCTGGTGCGGCGCCTGGGAGTAGATGACCCCGAAAGCAAGCGCCCCAGCCACCAGCGGCATTCAACCTTTTCCATCTTGAGCGTCGGCAGGTTGCACCCCGTCAAGAACCACTCATTCCTGATCCAAGCCTGCTGGCTTCTGAAGCGCCGGGGCCTGCGATTCGTGTGCCGGATCGCGGGAGACGGTCCCGAGCGCCAGTGGTTGGAGGGAATGATTCGCGACTTCGACCTCCAAGCCGAGGTTCGGCTGTTGGGACAATTGTCACGCCATCAGTTGGACGAGCAATACGATCGAGCCGATCTGGTTGTCCTCACTAGCCGCAGCGAAGGCATTCCGCTTGTCCTCATGGACGCGATGGTGCGCCGCAAGCCCGTGCTGGCTCCGGCAATCACCGGTATTCCAGAATTGGTGGCCGACGGCAAAACTGGCTTTCTCTATCAGCCCGGATCACTCGACGATTTCATGGCCCGGATCGCGTTTGTCATGAACACACAATCCGCCCTCGGCCCTTTACTGCAAGCTGCGCGAGGACATGTGCTTAAGCACTTCAACCGGGAAGCGAATCTGGCCGCAGTCTGCGATCTCTTCCATCCATACCTCAAATCTCAACCTACTCAGGTTCCTGACATTTCTTCAGAAATTGCGAGCGCCACTTATGAGAATCCTCTTTTGCAATAAGTACAATTTCCCATTCAGCGGTACCGAAGTCTACCTCTTCGAGCTTATGGAACTGCTGCGGTCGCAGGGACATGAAGTCGCCCTGTTTTCCATGGCCGATTCACGCGGCGAATCCACCGCCTATGACCAATACTTGGTCCCGCACGTCGATTTCAAAGACGCCACCACGGGATGGCTGGCCCGCGCCAAGCTTGGAGCCCACGCCGTCTATTCCACGGACGCCCGCGATCGCTTGCAGAAAATGGTGAAGGCCTTTCAGCCCGATCTTGCGCATGTCCGCAACATCTACCACCACCTCTCACCCTCGATTCTCTGGGAGTTGAAGGCGCAGAGGATCCCGACCATCTATCACCTGAATGACTTCAAGCTCATCTGCCCGGTCTACAACATGGTCACCAACGGCCACGCTTGTGAGCAGTCCTGTACCGGGCAGTACTGGAAGATGCTCAGCAAGGGATGTTACGAGGGGCCAGTTTCTTCAGCGGCGTTGTTGATGACGGAAGCGTATGTTCATCATTGGATCGGGACTTATGGCAAATGCATAGACCACTTCGTAACTCCAAGCCTTTTCGCAAAAAACCAGCTGACGAAGAACGGATTCAACGCCGGGAAAATCACCGTGCTCCCGCATTTTCAAAATCTGCTGGAAGCCGCGCCGCCTGCCTCCACCGACGCACCGATCCTCTACTTTGGCCGTTTGTCGCCCGAAAAAGGAGTGGATCACCTGCTCCGTGCCATGAAGACCTTGCCCCAGATCCGGTTGCAAGTCGCCGGCGACGGCCCCCAACGAGCGGACCTCGAGGCCTTGACCCGCACCTTGAATTTGGACAACGTCGAATTCACCGGCCACTTGACCGGCAAGGACTTAGAACACAGAATTGCAGCCGCGCGCTTCACAATTTTGCCCTCCCTGGCTTATGAAACCCTGGGCAAGAGCATTCTCGAGTCTTATGCGTGGCAGCGTCCTGTGGTGGCCTCTGATCTGGGATCGCGCCGCGAACTGGTGCGCCAGGGCGAGACCGGACTGCTTTACCCTCCCGGCGATGTTGAGCAACTGAGCGGAGCCATTTCCTATCTAGCGCAGCGGCCGCAACAAGCCCAAGAGATGGGAGCTGCCGGCCGGCAACTGGTAGCCACACACCACTCCCCCGCGGCTCACTATCAGGAATTGATGCAGCTCTACGAGCAAGTGTGTTCGGCAGCCCACAAACCTGGGTCAATCCGTGGGGTTGCGTCGGCCAGGAATCGACTGCGCGTGGCCTTCATCGGAGGGCGAGGCGTGATTGCAAAGTACAGCGGCATTGAGGCCTATTACGAAGAGGTCGGAAAACGCCTGGTCGAACTCGGATACGACGTCACGGTCTATTGCCGCACCTACTTTACTCCCGCTCGCAAGACGCACAACGGCATGCGGCTGGTGCGCTTGCCCACCATCCGCTCCAAGCACTTGGAAACCGTGGTTCACACCCTCCTGAGCAGCATCCATGCGGCTTTCAGTAGCTGCAATATCGTGCACTATCACGCCCTGGGCCCAGCATTGTTCTCGTTCTTGCCCCAGCTCTTCGGAAAAAAGACCGCGGTCACGGTGCAGGGACTGGACTGGCGCAGAAAAAAATGGGGGCGCCTCGCCTCCCGCGTTCTTCGTCTCGGGGAACTGGCCTCCGCGCGCGTCCCCGACGCCACCATGGTGGTGTCGCGCACCTTGCAGGAATACTACCGGCTTAACTATGGGATCGAAACCGCCTACGTACCGAACGGTGCTACGCTCCGCCAGCGCATCGACTCGATATACCTCAAGCAATGGGGCCTGGAGCCGGACAACTACATTTTATTTGCCGGCAGGCTATCTCCCGAGAAAAACTGCCATTTGCTAATTGAAGCCTACAAGAAGCTCACAACCCCGGCGAAACTGGTGTTCGCCGGCGGCTCAAGCCACACCGACGCCTACGCCGAAAGTCTGCGTCGCCAAGCCAACAACCACATCGTCTTCACCGACTGGGTCGCAGGTGACGCATTCACTGAACTGCTCACCCATGCCGCTCTATTCGTCTTGCCCTCCGACCTTGAAGGACTCTCGCTGGCCCTGCTGGATGCGATGGGAGCCGGTACTTGCGTGCTCACCAGCGATGTCCCCGAAAACCGCGAAGTCGTCGAAGGTGCAGGCTTCACTTTTCGCGCCGGCGATGTCGACGACCTCAGGCGCATGCTGGATCTCCTGCTCTCGCATCAGGCAATGCGAGCCGCCGCCGCCCACCTTGCCCAGGATTGGGTGCGAGACCAATATCAGTGGCCGCGCATTGCGAAAGAGATCGCCGCGGTCTATGAGCAGTTAGCCGGCCGGGATGTGGTTCCTCAGGATCGTCCCGCCCCCCGGCGGTTCGCGGAACCGTCCGCCCCACCCTCGAAACGGGCTGCGTAAGACAACCCAGCAGGAATAGCCTGCGATCGGCTGCCGCAGTTCTCCGTGTCCGGCGTCTCCGTGGTGAAGGGGAGTTTCTTCGGCGCCACCCCACCCTACCCTCTTGCCAAAACAGACTTCTTATCGGATAATAATATCTATCACCTAGGATGCATTCGTTAACTGACTTTCGAGCCTTGTGTCACCGGCATCGCCTCGCCGCCACTCATCAGCGGCAGGTGATTTATGAGGCTGCCACCTCCATGATTGGACATCCCAGTCCGGAAGCGATCTACGACAAGGTCAGAAAGAAAGTTCCTTCCATCTCGCTGGCTACGGTGTACAAGAATATCCGGACATTTCTCGATAGTGGCCTGTTGCAGGAAGTCAGTTTGCATCATGGCTCGTTGCGCGTGGAGTCGAACCATGCGCCTCATCACCATCTGGTCTGCGTCCGTTGCCGGTCGATTATGGATTTTGATGAAGCCGGATTGGGGCGTCTGCAATTGCGGAAACTTCCCCGAGGCTTCCAGGTGAAAAGAATTGCCGTAGATATTTTAGGAATTTGCCGCTCGTGCTCTTCCAAGGGTACGCGCGGAGGTACGCGCAAGGCTTAGCAACAGCAGCACTCAAACTTCATTTCTTTAGGAGAGAAACATGTTAGGCATCGGAGAAAAATTTCCTGCATTCTCAGTGACCGCAACCGTTGGCGTCGAGAAGGACCCCAAAACGGCCTTCAGGACCATCACCGACCTGGACTATCCGGGAAAGTGGAAAGTGTATTTCTTCTGGCCCAAGGACTTCACCTTCGTTTGCCCCACCGAAATCACCGGGTTCGCCAAGTTGAATAAGCAGTTTCAGGATCGGGACACCCAGATTCTCGGTGGCAGCATTGATTCCGAGTGGGTACATCACGCCTGGCGGAACAATCACGCGGATCTAAAGAACTTGCCTTTTCCCATGCTGTCCGACATCAAGCGTGATCTTTGCGAACAGTTGGGCATTCTTGATCCCCAGGGCGGGGTAGCGCAGCGGGCCACCTTTATCGTCGATCCCGACAGCGTGATTCAGTTTGTTTATGTGACCTCTGGCGCCGTGGGCCGCAATCCTGACGAAGTCTTGCGCGTGCTGGACGCCCTGCAATCCGACGAACTCTGCCCCTGCAACTGGCACAAAGGCGAAGAGACACTGAAGATTGCCTGAACCATCGAGAACTTGGTGACCTATGAACCTGAATGAACTAATGGAAGCAGTCCCCGCCTACGCGCGGGACTTGAAGCTGAACTTTTCAACCCTCACCCAGCAAACCGAGCTTACCCCGCAGCAGATCTGGGGCACGGTGGTGGCCAGCGCAGTGGCTTCGAGGAGCGACGAACTCACGCAGGCGGTGTTCGCGGAGGCCGCCAATCACCTGTCGCCGCAGGCGCTGGACGCCGCGAAGGGGGCCGCTGCCATCATGGGCATGAACAATATCTACTACCGGTTCCTGCACCTGGCCTCCAATCCCAACTATCGCAATCTGCCCGCCCGCCTGCGCATGAACATCATTCGATCTCACGGCATCGAGCCGGTTGATTTCGAAATGTGGTGCGCGGCCGTCTCGGCGGTCAACGGCTGCGGAGCATGTGTAGACGCACATGAAAAAGTAATGCGGGAAAAGGGACTCGGCGAGGAGGCAGTACTGGCGGCGATTCGTCTGGCTGCGGTTGTGCATGGCCTGGCGCTGGTATTCGACGCTGAAAGAGTGACTGCGAGGCAGGCCGTCAGCGCCTGACTTTTTACCAGGCCTCCTACGCTCGGGGCGGCCAACCCTCTTGTGCTATGTTGATGGTCTCTACCATTTCCACAAGAGAACCTGAGCATGCGAGTCACTATCTTTGGCGCCACCGGACTGCTTGGCAAGGCGCTGGTACGCGAATGGAAATCGGATGAAGTCACCGGCCTCGGCTCGAAAGACGCCGACATTCGCGACCCCCAGCAAGTTCTTGCCGCGGTCGGCCGCACCCAGCCCGAGTGGATTGTCCTGGCAGCGGCCTACACCGACGTAGATGGCTGCGAGAGCAATCGTGAGCTGGCGTTCGCGGTGAATTGCGCGGGCGCGGTCAACGTCGCGCAAGCTGCCAAAGCTTGCGGCTCCCACCTGTTATTTCTCAGCACCGACTACGTCTTTGACGGTTTGAGCGCCACTCCCTACGAAACCGACCACCCCCGCGCGCCGCAGTGTGTTTATGGAAAATCAAAAGCCGATGCGGAAGAACAGCTCCTCCAGATTTTGCCAAACTGCTGCATCGTCCGGACCTCATGGGTGTTTGGCATCGGTGGCAAGTGTTTCCCTGGCACCATCCTCAGAATTGCGGCCACCAAGCCGGAGATTGACGTGGTGGATGATCAGCGCGGCCGTCCCACTTACACCCCGGACCTGGCCCGCGCCATCATCCAGCTTTGTCAGCAGCAGGCCGCCGGCATTGTGCACCTGACCAACGCCGGCGATTGCACCTGGTTTGAGTTTGCGCGCGAGATCGTTAGCGACGCGGGGTTGCATACCGTAGTGCGGCCAACCACCAGTGAAAAATTCGTTCGCCCGGCCAAACGTCCCAAGTATTCTGTGCTGTCCGCCAAGAGCCGGCGAAAATACGGCATCGACATGCCGCACTGGCGGGACGCCTTGCGGGCGTACTTACGGGAAAAGCAGACCCCGTGATCTGGCCGGTCCGCATTATTTCACCGAAGTGTGAATGGCTGTCCTCTTCCAACTCAGGCCTCAGGCTTCCGGCTCATCTTCGCGGCGCTGTTTTTGGATGTCTATCCCCAGCTGTTCGGCCTTCTTGTAGAGATGGCTGCGCTCCAGGCCGAGGGCCTTCGCAGCTCTAGTGATCTGATAACCGGAATGCTTCAACTCGGCGAGGATGGTCTCGCGTTCGAATCCCTGCACTCGTTCCGCCAGCGGCCCGGAGCCGATGCCCGGCGGGAGCGCAACGCCTCCCGTAGCGGGCAACACCAAGCCAACCGTTTCTGCGGTGACCCCATCATCGGTCGCCAGCAGCATCAAACGTTCCACCACATTTCGCAATTCGCGGACGTTGCCCGGCCAGGAATGCCGCGAAATCTTCTCAATCGCCTCCGGAGCAAACGCAATCGGCTTCCAACTATTCTGCGCACAAACCTGCGCGGCAAAATGGGCCACCAACACCGGGATGTCCTCCCGCCGCTCGCGCAGCGGAGGCAAAAGCAACGGAAATACAAACACCCGATGAAACAGATCCTGGCGAAATTTCCCCTCGCGTACCAACGCTTCCAGGTTGCGATGGGTCGCCACCAGCACGCGCACGTCCACCGCAATCGGTTTGTCTCCGCCCACCCGCTCGATTTCACCCTCTTCCAGCACCCGCAGCAACTTGGCCTGCATGGCGAGCGGCATGTCGCCGATCTCGTCAAGAAATATCGTTCCGCGCTCTGCCTGCTCGAATTTTCCAATATGACGTCCGGCAGCCCCGGTGAACGAGCCTTTCTCGTGACCAAAAAGTTCGGACTCAATCAACTCCGCCGGCACCGCCGCGCAGTTCAGAGTTATGAATGGCCCCTTGGCCCGCGGGCTGTGCTCGTGCAGAGTACGAGCCACCAGCTCCTTCCCCGTGCCCGTTTCTCCCAGGATGCACACCCGAGTTTCGCTCGCGGCAACTCGTTCCACTTGCGCCATGAGCTTGCGCATGACCTCGCCCGACCAAACCATCTCATGCTTCCCCAGGCGCTGCCGAAGCTGCCGGTTCTCCGCTTCCAGTTGCTTTACCTTGAGGACGTTCTCCACCGTCAGCAATAGCCGGTCGGTAGAGACAGGTTTTTCTAGGAAATCCATGGCTCCCAGACGCGTGGCCCGCACCGCCATTTCGATGTGGGCTTGCCCCGACATCATGACCACTGGAGTGTCGATCCCCTGAGCGCGCAGATTTTCTAAAAAGGAAAGCCCATCTTTGCCGGGCATCACCACATCGCAGAAGATCAAATCAAAGGCTTGCGACTTCGCAAGTTCCAGAGCTTTGGCAGCATTGTCACACACCGCAGCTTCGTGACCGGCCAGCCGGAACGCGCGCGACAACGATGCCAAAGTATTGGCCTCATCATCCACAATCAATAGATTGGCTTGCTGCGGCACTGATCGCTCCTCAACTCGTGGCGGCAGCAACTTGCCCCGCCTGCAATTTGTCGGTGTTGATTGGTAACTCGATCACAAACGCTGTTCCGCGGCCGCTTTCGCTGCGCACGCTGACCCTGCCTCCGTGATCGCTGATCACCGATTGCACAATGGCCAGGCCCAGCCCGGTGCCATGCGCCTTGCTGGTGTAGTACGGCGTGAACAAGCGCTCACACTCTTCGGGGGTAAGTCCGGTTCCAGTGTCCGCCACCTCGAGCACGGCCCACTCACCCGCCCGCCGCGTGCGCAAGGTCAGTGTGCCGCCTTGCGCCATGGCATCCATCGCATTCAGAACCAGATTTGAAAGCGCCCGGTGCAATAGCTCAGGATCAGCCGCAATCGTCGGCATGACTTCGGCAAGTTCCAGTTTACATTCAATCGGAGCACGTTCCGGCGTGCTAAGCTGGGCCTGAAACAGTCGCATGACACCATCTACCACATCGTTCACCTGGACGCGCTGAAGCTGTGGTTGCGGCATTCTGGAAAATTCGCTGAACCGCGAAATGATGGTCTTGAGATTTGCAATCTCTGCCAGCAGTGTGGCGGAACTCTCCTTGAAGATCTCCTCAAATTGCTCCGGACTCTGCTGGCGCGCCCGCAGCAGATTCTCGACGGTGAGTTGCAACGGGAAAAGAGGATTTTTCAACTCGTGCGCCAGGCGTCGAGCCAGCTCCCGCCATGCGGCCACGCGTTCCGACTGCACCAGTTGTTCCTTCTGCTGCAAAAGTTCGCTGGTCATGCGGTTGAAAGACCCGGCCAGTTCCCCCAGTTCGTCCGCGGAAGTAATTGTGACTTGGGTATGCCAGTCGCCGGCTGCAACTTGCCGCGCGGCCTGGGCAAGCTGTTCCACCGGGCGCGTCACTCGCGCTGCCGCCCAACCACTCAGCAGAACCGCCAGCACCATGCCAACTGCTCCGCCCAGCAATGCAGCCGTGCGGATTTGCCGGCGAATCTCGGCATAGGGCCGCCGCGAATCTGCCACCAGAAGGACGCCCAAAAGCTCGTGATCCAAACCAGTCAGCGGAATTGCATCGACGGTTTCATCGTCGGCAGCATTCGGAGACCAATGGATGAGTGCAGTAACTTCGCGGGATTGCCGTTGCACTTGCTGGATGAGCGAGACCACCGGATCGGCCGTTCCCACCGCACCCGAGCTGTTGATGAGAAGTTTGGGAGAGAATCCGTTCTCCAGGTTCTGGTAGAGCATCGTCCGCATGCCCGGCGGGGGTTCGAGTCGGGCCAGGAAGTTCCGATCCAGCCGTCGTCCCCCGATTACGTAAAGCGGTTTGTCCCCGACCCTCACTTCTCGTATCGCGAACACTCCAAGGGCTGCACCATCAGGCAGTTCTTCACGTTTGAGAAACGCTTCTCTTGGGACTGATCTGGTGGACTGAGCATCCTTGTAGCCGAATTTAGCGGGCCACTGCGCGGAAGAAAGAATCGTGCCTTGGCCGTCGACGAACTCCAGGAAATCCAGTTGCTGACTTTCAGCGATCGTCTTGACCTCGTTAAGATAAGCACCGTAGTCCGGAGATCCGTGGCTTAAGGCCAAAGCCAGGCGGGTGGCAGCCTCTCCGGAGGCGATCGTTTCAACACGATGTACAACATCCTCCCCCTGGCGGGCGAAGTCGCGGCGAAATTGCTCGATCAAGGCACTGGCACGTTGTTGGTTGGTCTCTTCGAAGCTATGCCGGACCAGGGACGAAATGATCCACGCCACCGCCGCCACTGACAGGAACGCTGTCAACGCCAGCGTCACCAGAAGTTTGTGCCTAAGATTCATGGCCGCTCCGCGGCCAGCCAAACATCCGGCAACCGCCAGAGACCGCCGCGCGTCCTGCCCCAATTCCTCACCGTCTTAGACACCGCGCAAGCCGCGCGCAGATGCAGCAGCGGAATCACGCGCTGTGATTTCAACAATGCGTTCTCAGCCATGTACAAATCGTCTAACGAGCTGCCATTGATCCTTGGCTGGGCAACACCGAGCGCGGCAGCCAGTGCGGTGAATGCAACCTGCGGGTCGAGCGAAGCCAGAGGAACGCGAACCAGCTTTATGTCCGAAGCTCCGGTCGCAAGCTGGAGCCGCAGTCCGGCGTCGCGCGCATTCAGCACGATCCGTTCCGCCAGCACTCGCTCGATGGGATCATTAGCATCGAATCCGAGGTTCCAAACACTGGTTTCCGGCACCTCGGCACGCTCCTGCTGCGCGCGGGTCAGGTTGACCTCAACCGGAAACAGAAACCCATAGCCTGTCATCCAGTTCGGCAGCAGACCGCCAGAGGGCTCACCGCCATTTTGCAGCACCACTGAATTGAGCAGTCGGCGGTCAATGCTCAGCGCAAGCGCCTCACGCTGTTTTGAATCTGCCGCCGACTGAGGCTCGCGCTCAAAAACTAGCGCCAACAGCTCATCCGGAGCCGAGGTCTCAATGCGGCGGCCTTCGGTAGCTGCCCGGCGCGCCTGCTCGGAAGCAACTTCGACCACTTGCGCCTTGCCCAAGTCGAAAGCGACCATTTGCTCATGAAAGTTCTTGCCCATCTCAACTTCGATTGAATCCAAAAAAGTCCGTCCACCCCAGTAGTCATTACGGGCGGTCACCACCAGCTTCTTCCCAGCATCCCACTGCGTGACCACGAACGGCCCCGTGCCCAGGACTTTGCCACTTTCATGTTTCACAATGCTGTTGCGAGGCAGCGCCAGCTCAGCCGGAAGATCAGGCGCCGGCGAATCGCGCTCAATGATCACGGCGTCACCGGTTGAGAACACTCTCCATGTCGGATTCATCGCTCGCAACGATGCCGCGACGATGTCAGGGGTCAACGGCATGCCGTCCGAAAACGTTACTCCGCGTCGCAAAGCGACTTGCCAGCGCTGGTTGCCAGACTCGGCCTGCCAGGCGGTAGCCAGAGCAGGCTGTGACTGGCCTTGATCGTCCAGTGCAACTAACGTGTCGAACAGAAGTCCGAAGAGGGCGGCCGATCCGGCCCACTCCGCCTGATTGGGATCAAGAGAAGCCGGAGCAGCGTGCAAGCATACGTGCAGCGTCCCGCCGTAATGCGGACGCGTCGCCGCCCCAGCCTCCACGGCCAGGAGCAGACTAGCGGCTGCAAGTAATAGAAAGCCTGTACGCTTCATATCGGCTCGTCTCTGAATTTTGTGCGACGGCAATCGCGCTGGCACGGTCGGAATCCGTCCACAGCGCCGTAATGCGGCCGCCGAATTCCACCGGCGCGCTCACTGCCACCGGCTCACGGTCTGCGATCTCGAAAGCCTGTACGGTGTCACCCGCGCCCTCGTCCCGCGCTGTCGCCAGCACCTGCCAGCCTGGCCCACAGCCGCTTCGCACACCTGCGATGTCGCTACCCCAACTCCACTTTGTCGCCGTCTGATCCGTCATGCCATCCCACAAGTGAACTTGCCCATCGGTCGTGCTGAATATCCACAATGTGTATTGATCTCTGGGCAAAGCTGCCACGGAGTAGAACGGCGCGGTTGCGGTTTGTTTCCGGACGCCGGGCGAAAGCACCCCGGTGAAAAAGTTTCTCGTCGGAGTGAAGAACGCGCTCAGCGCCGGCGGGTCGGTTCCGAGCGGCCAGGGGTCGTCGCTCTCGCGACAGTTGAGCGCCAGCGGAGCAACCGTCGTACTCTGGCACGACACGCCCGGCAAGTAAGCGTCAACGAGATGATCTTTTCTTAAAACCAATCGTCCCCTAAGATCACGCGGCCATGGCCGCGCATGGGTGATGGCAAGCGTCTGCTGCGCCTGCCAATGGCCGTTCTGCACTGCGTAGAGCACAATGCTCTCCGGCTCCAGAACGATCATGATCTGGGGAGTGCCGGTTGGCAGGGCCACATCCAAAATACGGTGTTCGTCTGTCCACAGCAGAGCCTTATGAACGGTCAACGGCACGGCCGGGCGCTCTCCCGCGGCAGGTTCGGTGCGCGGCGCGGTCACCATCACTACCGAGGACTCGTTGTTGCCGAGGCGGATCTCGGTAACCCAAACATAGTTCTGCGCATTCTCTGATAAAGACACCTGTATCGTCGCTGCGGCCTGATCTGCGGCGACGGAGTGCACTCCCAGCGCCGCCAACTCCGTCCACAATCCCCGGCGAATCTCGTCAACATCCGCCGAACTCAATGACGACCGGTTCGTGACCTCCAAAAAGACCGCGCCCGGACCAGTGCCCGCCGCAATCTTCCGAGCCAACTGCGCTTCGAGGCCGCGCCAGTCTGTGGCAGAAACTACCGTGGCGGGGACGATCAACAGCAAGCAGCACAGAGCCCGAAAACAATATGCGCGCGGCAGGGGCATCTCCCGAATGCGCGCATTATAAACCGGCTTGGGATGCTGGCCTCGCATGGGTCCCGGTACTGATTAGAGTCGTGCGCACCCTCATTTCGGCTGATCTTCTACGGGTTCGGCCTCAGCCGCATGATTGCTTACATTCATGCTGCGCAGCACGTCATTGGCGAAGAAGAATTTTCCATCCGCCGGGACCATCATAATCTGCAACTTGTCCGACAACCGCTCCGCCACGATCTTATTGATCAGCAGCGGATTCTGCTTCAGGATGGCGCCTTCTTTCTGCATGCGTTCGGCATCCGCCACTGCCGTAACCCGGATCCTGTCTGCTTCCGCCTCCGCCAGCAGCTTGCGCCGCTCCATTTCCGCTTTGCTGTCGATCACCTTGGCCTCGGCCTGCGCCTCCGCGTTCTTGACCGTCGTTTCCTTGCGTGCCTCAGCTTCGAGCTTCGATTGCTCGATCTGTTTCTGCTTCAAGGGCAGCGTGTACTGCATGGCATCGGATTCCGCTTTTGCCTGAAGCACACGCACCTGCGCTTCTCCCTCAGCCTGCTTCACCTGCCGGGCTTTGGTGGCCTCGGCTTGCAATTCAGCGATGCGCACCTGCTTTTCCTGTAGCTCGGTCTCCACCCCCATACGGTCATTTTCCTGCTCCTTGAGCAGCAGGCTCTCCAGTCCCTGGGAATATTGGGGCGGCAGCTGGATGTCGCGCAGCATGACTTCCTTCACCACGATTCCATCCGCCGCGAGTTTCTGCGTGATGACGTCGGCAGCGCGCTTGCGCACTTCCTCCCGCTGGCCGGCGAATACATCCCGCACGGTGTAGTTGGGCACCAGTTCCCGCCACGCGCTGGCCACCACCGCAGGCACAATTTCCTTTTCCACCGGCTGCGGTAGATTGGCTTGAATATAGTCCAGATGTTTGGGATCAAGCCGATACCGAACCGTGATGGCGAGACCGAGCGTCAGCCCTTCTTTAGCCTGGACATTCAGCGGCTCGGGCTTCTTCCCGGCAGCCCCAGACTCGACTGACCCTGTCGTGAATAGCTGGTCGCGAGTGTCGAAAAGCGCCACGCTCTCCGCCAGCGGTGTAATAAAATGCGCTCCCGGATAAAGCGTACCCGCCAGGGTGCCGCTGGTCTGGCTCACACGAACTCCAGCCATGCCGCTGGGAACCACGATGATGCCCAGCGCCAGCAGAATCGGTCCCCAAGCCAGCAGCGCCAGCCCCAACGCACCCCGCCAACGGACGTGAGGAACCGGAGGCAGCGGCTCAGTTCCACCCTCCCCCCCTCGCTGCCGGTAGCGCAGCCCAAGATAAACATCATAAGCAAGAATTCCCGCAGCCATCGCGATCATCGCGATGCCGCCCCAAGTCAGCAAATGTTTCAGGAACAACATACCGTCTCCTTCGTTGCCTAGCGCGGTTGCCGGGACTCAACCCGCACCGCTTGCCGGGCAAAAAGCACGACCAGCACCTTGCCGAAGATGAACTCCTCAACCAAAATCGCGAATGCCAACGAGAACGCCATCCCGGCGGTTACGCTGATTGCGGTCATGAGGAATTGCATCGCAATGCTCCTTCGCGCTAGCCCACTCACTCATTGGCACGCAGGAGGCCAGCGTCTTAAACAATTGGCAGGAGGCGATATTGAGAAGCGGTTTTCGGGCAGGGCATGGCTTCAGCCATGCCGCTCAAAGGCCTATAAAGACTGGGCTTTAGTCCATGGATTCAACTGCGGAAGAGATCGCGAATCATCTCAGTAGATCAGTTCTGGTCGACCGGTTGTAGCTGGACCGGTGAGAAGAAGGACGTGTGTTTCCATACACACTGTGGCGACCTAGACACGAGTCACAAGCACTGCGTCCCGCCATTGACATCAAGGCGGCAGAGATGTCCGGCTCGTTGGCCCGTCGTTAAGGCCAGCGCTTCGCGGTATCTTCCCATCCCACGGCGCGCGTCGCCGGCTGCGGATTCGTATTCGCCGCGGGTTGCGTCATGCGGATGGGCTGCTGGGCCGTGCTCACCGGCTTGTTATTCGTGGCCTCAGCCAGCATCTCTTTGTCGTCGGAAAGCAGCGGCGCCGCTACCCTCAAAGCCTCTACTTCTTTTTCCAGCCGCGCCAGTTCGAGTTCCTTCTGCCGAAGAACCTCATAAACATTTTTCATTCGTAAGCACCTTTGCCAGCCTGTGATGCTGTTATTGGCCGCACTTTAACAGGTATGGCAGGTTTGTCAAGACCCGGAGTGATACCTACCTTAGCGACCATCAGCTCTGACCGCGAAGCCCTCTTAGACGCTCGAACCCCGACTGGGGTGTACCATTGACGCCCAATGGAACCATCCCTTCCTCCCCGCAACGCTACATCGCGATGGAAGCGAGTTCTCCTCGTCCTGGGCATCCTCGTCTGTCTTCTATTCATAGCGGGTCGAATCACCGCTCGTCATCTAATGGAAACCCTAGCCCTCACCACCGGCCCAAATGGGCCCGAAACCCCTGTTAGCCAGGGTGTTCCCTTCGAGCGGCCAGCGATTCCCAGCGGCCCGCGTCTCCTCGATAGCTATGTCGTGACGGCCGCGAGCGGATGCGTCGATCCTCCCGTCATCCTGATTTATCACGGAGTGGGCGAGACCATCTCAGAATGGGTCAAGGCACAACGCTTTCTCTACGACCACTGTGTTTCTTCCGTAATCTACGATCCCACCGGGAGTGGAAATAGTTCGCGGCCGGCCCGCTTCGAATACGAAGCTGAGGATTCTGTTGCCCTCTATGACTTTGTCGTCCACCACTTTCCCAACCAGCGTCTGTATCTCCTCGGCCATTCCATGGGAAACGGGCCCATGTTGGAAACCGCATCGCGCTTGTCCCCTCAACCCGCAGGCGTCGTAATTGCCAGCGCGTTTGCCTCGCTTAGGTCCCAGCCCCGCACGCAAGGAAATCCTTTTTACCGTGCTCTGTCCTATACCATCCCCGACTGGTGGAATAATGTGAAAGCAGTTGCGGCCATTCACGTTCCCGTCCTGATCGTCCACAGCGATGTCGACCAGGTCAATCCGACTGAGGGCGGTTTGCAAATCTTCGCGGCCGCCAACCAACCTAAGACCCTCGCCTTGCTCCACGGGTTCACCCACAACGCTCTTTATCAAGGACCCACCGAAGCATGGTGGTCACCGGTGCTCGCCTTTGTGCACGCACCGGGTTCACCAACCGTCCCACCAGTGAATTCCCGCTAAGTCACTTCCGAATTATAAATTCCGCTTTTATCCCACTCATTTGCCAGCCACAATTAACCTTTTTCAAGTCTTGCCGTCTAAGTTATCGGTGGTTTGAGGTACGTGCCGGTCGACCATTTGTCACGGAAGCGGACATGAAATGTGCGGTTTCGCCAACGAAATTGCCCATGGAACGATCCGCTGCCGGCATTCGTATCCCCAATGCGGGGGTGGTCTGCGATGGCCAAGGGTAGCTGCGCACCCCTTGCGTAGTGGCAGTCTGGAGGCAGTCATGCAGGACGCTAAGAATGGCAGTAACGGAACCAGCAGCGCAAGTCTTCTAAACAACGATCCTCACGTCCA
>JBKQLO010000202.1:0-87086 GCA_052147055.1 Terriglobales bacterium | reverse complement strand
GTCTACTCGGCAGCTGCCACCCACTGTCGGTGTTGCAGTTCTCGACTTCGACCACGACGGCTGGATGGACCTCGCCTTCACTCATTGGGGCGCTCCCGGCCTCACGCTCTGGCGAAACAATCAGGGAAAAAGCTTTGATCGAGTAGCCCTGCCTGCCACCAACTGGGTGCGTGCCTGGGGCGTCGCCGCCCTCGATTACGACAACGACGGCTGGGTGGACCTGGTCGCTGTTGGTGAGACTGCCGAAGGCAAAGGCGAGGTGAAACTCTTCCGCAACCTCGGCCCGGACGGATTCAAAGACGTCACTGCCGACGTCGGGCTCGACAAGATCAGCCTGAAAGATCCCCGCGCTATCGTCACCGCTGATTTCGACGGCGATGGCGCTACGGATCTGCTCATCACGCAAAATCACGGCCCCGCCGTTCTGCTGCGCAATGAAGGCGGCAATCAGAATCACTGGCTCCGCCTCAATCTGACCGGGCTCGCAGACAACAAGAGCGCCATCGGAACCAAAGTAGAAGTGTTCTCCGGCGGCAACCGACAGAAGTTTGAGATCGCGGGATCATCCGGTTACCTGGGGCAGAATTCGTTGCAACTCGCCGTTGGACTTGGCCAGGCCAAACAGGCCGATGTCGTCCGCATGCTCTGGCCTACGGGAGTCTTGCAGGACGAAGTGGAAGTTGCCGCCGACCGCGAGCACAAGTTCATGGAGATTGATCGCCGCGGTAGTTCCTGTCCCACACTGTTCGTCTGGGACGGGCAGCGATACAAACTGGTGGCGGACATGATTGGCGCGGGCGTTGTAGGGCACTGGGTTGGGCCGGGGCAGCGCAACATTCCCCGCCCGATCGAGTATGTGAAGATCGCTGGCGACTCCATTCGAGAAAAAGACGGTAAGCTGAGTTTTCGTTTCATGGAGCCTCTCGAAGAAGCCGTCTATCTCGATCAGGTTGAACTTCTCGCCGTGGATCATCCCGCGGACCTGGACGTCTATCCCAACGAATATTTCGCCAGCAATCCGCCGTATCCGCCGTTCAAAGTTGTGTTCAGCCATGATGCGCATCCGCCTGCTGCCGCAACCGACGAGCACGGACACAACTTGCTGCCCGATCTGCTAGCCCATCGCTACATCGGTGATTTCAAAGTGCTGCCCTTTGCCGGATTCACCAAGATGCACAGCCTCGAACTCGACCTCGGGAACCCGTATCGCGGCGGCCCGCTGTGGTTGCTGATGCACGGCGAGATCGAATACTTCAGCGCGACCGGAATGTACGCCGCAGATCAGGCTGGCCTCCAGCCGATCGCGCCCTACGTCGAAGCGTTTGATGCAAACGGAAAGTGGACGCGCGTCATCGATGACATGGGTTTCCCCGCCGGTGGTCCGCGTACCATGACCGCGGACCTGACTGGCAAACTGCCGCAAGGGACTCAGAGAATTCGCATTTCCACGAACCTGCAAATCTACTGGAATAGCATTCTGATCAGCCGTACTGCGCAGGATCAGAAGGTTCGCGTGACCACCGTTCCGCTGGAGCGCGCTGACCTGCGCTTCCACGGATTTCCTTTGAAGATCGAAGGCCGCCCGCCCGGCAATGTGCAGTACATCTACGAGCAGGCGAGTGCGACGGGCCCCTACACTCGGCCGGCGGGCAATTACACGCGCTATGGTGACGTGCTGCCATTACTTACCTCGCTCGACGATCGCCTGGCGGTTTTCGGATCCGGCGACGAAGTGGCTTTAGACTTTGACCCTTCGAAGCTGCCGCCTCTGCCGCAGGGCTGGGTGCGCGATTTCTTCTACGCCGCTCACGGCTATGAGAAAGATATGGATTTCTACGCCTACGATTTTGATCGCGTAGCTCCCCTGCCGTTTAGAGAAATGGGTGCGTATCCGTATCCGGGGAAGTCGTTCCCACTGGACGATGCGCACTTGAACTACCTTCTCGAATACAACACACGCTACATGTCAGGACACGAGGCGCGAGGGTACGAATTCGACTACGGGACTCGCCCTTAGCGATCAGCGCCCGAAGGCGTTATTTCTACAGCGTCACGTGCGGCACGACTGAAGTCGTGCCCTGATACGAGCCCCCGAAATCGTTTTAATATTGACAGTTTCGCGTACTCGTAATCCAATACGCCGAGATGGCAACCACTCCCGCTCCCGCCCGTCTGCGGCGCACCCTCACCCTCTGGGACCTGATTCTTTACGGCGTCATCGTCATCCAGCCGGTTGCGCCCATGTCGGTGTTCGGCGTGCTCCGCGATCGTGGCCACGGCCATGTCGTTACCACCATTCTCGTTGCCATGGTGGCCATGTTATTTACGGCCATCAGCTACGGACGCATGGCGCGGGCTTATCCCAGTGCAGGTTCAGCCTTCACGTACGTCGGCCAGGAGATCAATCCCGTGCTCGGCTATGTGACCGGATGGAGCATGGTGATGGACTATCTGCTCAATCCCATGATCTGCATCATCTGGATCAGCCAGCAAGCCCACGTCTTCGCTCCCGGAATTTCCTACGGCGTTTGGGCCACGTTCTTTGCGTTAGTATTTACCGCCCTGAACGTTCAGGGCGTCAAGACCTCCGCGCGCGTGAACACCGCGCTGGCAGCGGGCATGGGCGTGGTGATTGCGATCTTCTTTGTCACCGCGGCCCGCTACATTTTCGGCCATCCACACGGCGAACCTGGTTTCTTTACTCAGCCGTTTTACGATCCCAAGCTTTGGAATACCAAGGCGGTACTGGGCGGGACATCCATTGCCGTTCTTACCTACATCGGCTTCGACGGCATTTCGACCCTGTCGGAAGAAGCAGAGAATCCACGGCGCAATATCTTGCTGGCAACCGTCCTGACTTGCCTGGTGATCGGAATCTTGTCGGCGTTTCAAGTGTACGCAGCCCAGTTGATCTGGCCTTCGAGTGAGCCGTTTCCCAACATGGACACGGCTTTTACCTTCGTCGCCGGACGAGCGTGGGCTCCGATGTTTGTCATCCTGGGATTCACTCTGCTGGTGGCGAACTTCGGCTCGGGGATGGGAGCCCAACTCGGCGCAGCTCGCTTGCTCTATGGCATGGGACGCAGCAATGCGCTGCCCAAGTCTTTTTTTGGTGCGGTGGATCCCAAGTGGCACGTTCCCCGCAACAACGTACTCTTTGTGGGCGCTCTGGCGCTGGCTGGAGCTTTCTTTCTGCCCTGGGTGGCGGCGGTTCCGTCGATATTGGCGCGATTTCTCTCCAGTGGATCCAGCGCCGACCTGGGGACGGCCACCAGCGGCTACGAACTGGGCGCGAACTTGCTCAACTTCGGCGCTCTGATTGCTTTCATGGGAGTCAACCTTGCCGCCTTCGTTCGCTACTATCTGCACGAAAAGACCAAGAAGCTGAGTAATCTGTTGCCGCCGGTTTTAGGGTTCGTCATTTGTTTTGCGCTGTGGGTAAACCTCAGTCCCAAGGCCCTGATTTTCGGAGCCATCTGGATGGGATTCGGCATCGCCTTCGGCGCGATCAAGACCCGCGGCTTCCGCGGCAACCTGATTGATTTTGAATTGCCTCCGGAGGAATGACAGATTACTCAATCGACCCCACGTTCCACCCGCTGACTTCGACCTGAGGGGGGGCTGCTCCCAACGCGCTCGTCCGGTAGGTGGCGCTGACCTCCCGCTTCTCGCCGGGGAGCAACGAAATGTAATTGTCCTCCCACAGAATCGGCAGAATCTCTTCGCCGTGCGAACCTTTGTTCACCTTGAAGCGAACAAAGAATGCCAGACTCTTGGTGGGATTTTCGACCACCACGTGGGTTACGGTTTCTTCCCCCTTGTGTTCGGTATGGCTTGTGATCTTCAGCTTCACTTTGGGTAATTGGGAAAGCGCAGTAAAGTCGGCATAGGAGAGTGTCGGCGTCGTGTACCAGTTCGATTTGTCCCAATCGAGCGTTTCGGGCCGGGTGGAAAGCCAATAGAAATTTGATCCCACGACCCTGCCAGCGGAATCTTCAAGCCGCAACGCCACGAAGTATGTCGGACTGAGACCTGCAATCTGGGGCAAAGTCAGGATCCGGTTGGTACTGTCGGCAGGGGCATCAAGCGCCGTTTCCTGCGAGAACTTTTCCGTCATATCGAGATTCAGGACTCGGGTGATCAGCTTCAGTCCGTGAGCGTCACTGTATTGACTGCTTACCACCCAAATTGCGTGATCGTCATAGCCATAGAGCGGATGCAGCGCTTCGTCGGCCTTCTTCGCGCCGAAGTACCCACCCCCCGGCCGCAGATAGTAGTCGTACAAGTGCCAGATGGTCGACGGCCAGGCGTTATTCAACATCCACTGAATCACTCCCGTCGCAACATATTTGTTCCGGCTGTAAGCCTCGTACATGGCGCGGACGCCCTCATAGGTCATCAGCTGCGACTTGAAGCTGAAGTCTTCCAGGCCCGTGGCCGCGCCATAGCGTGCGTTCAACGCGTCGGCAAAAAGGTGGATGTCCCCGAACACATGAGCGCCCGCATGGAAGTTCCACCAGTCATCGACCGGCCACCAATGCTCTTTTGGCAACATGGCGCGAATGCTTTCCACGGGAGGCACTGCGGCTCCCATGCTGGTTTCCGTGTTGAAGCCGTACCCGCCGCCGCATTCGCCTTCTTTGCATTCTCTGTGGGTCGTCAGGCTGGCGACGGAATCCTGCTCCCAGTAGCCCGGTGCAACGTAATCGTAAGGGCCGGTCATCTTGACCCCGCTTGGACCCGTGACCGTGGACGCTTCCTCGCTCGCGGAAGAGGTCACCGGGTTCGGCCACAGCAGATCGTGCTCGGCTTTCAGATACATCTGTTCCACATCCGGCGGAGGAGGGTTGTCGCTCCCATTCATCCATAACAGCAGGCTGGGATGGCCCCTAAGACGGTAGATTTGGTCGCGCAAGGATTGCTCGGCAATTACGAAGTCTTGCGGCTTCCAGTTCGCCCAATGCTCCCAGTGGGAACAGCAAACCCATCCTGCGATGACTAGAATTCCCTGGCGGTCGGCCAAATCGAAGAAGGTTTCGTTCTCCAGCATGCCTTCGAGCCGGAGGGCATTCAAGCCCATGTCCTGCACATAGCGCAGCTCGTCTTGCATTCGTTGCTTGTCTTCGCGCAACAGCATGTCCATTGACCAGCCGCCGCCGCGGATCAGTATTCTCTTGCCGTTGACGGAGAAGACACGATGCTGGTGGGTATTTAGCTCTGACGTCACTTCACGAATACCGAACTTCGTCTCAGACTGGTCAGAAGCCTGACCGTCAACCTCAAACTCCAGGCTCAAGTCATACAGATTCGGCCGGCCCATCTGCGCTGGCCACCAGAGCCGGGGGTGGTCCATATTGAGCTGTGGGAAACCTGTCGGATCGAAGACCACATCTCTTGACTGGCCTGGGGCCAGATCGACTTGCTGCGAGACCTCGACCTCTTCGATGCGACCTCGCAGAGTCCCCCGGATGGGCTGCTGGGTCGCGTTCTTCAGCAGGGCTGTGATGGTCAGGTGCGCCGCATCATTGCCGGGCGAGTCGACCTTCGAGATCACTGTCGGATAACGCAACGCCACCGGCCCGCTGCTCGAAATTTCGACGTCGCGGAAAATCCCCATTTGCTTGTCTGGGGGCGCAGGGTTCCAGTCCCAGAAGTTGACCGTCAAGTCATTCTCGGTCGGAGAAAACACCTCGACCGCCAGCGTATTTGTTTGACCGATGCGCGTCGCGGGGGTGACGTTGAATTCGTAAGTCCGCCAAGCGCCGGCGACATCGTCTGCCTTGGCAATCTGCTTTCCGTTGAGCCAGATGTTGGCGCGGTAGTTGATTCCGCCAAACTTCAACCAGACGGTCTTTCCCCGAAAACTCTCCGGAATCACAAACTCTTTGCGGAACCACCACGGCACCAGAAAGGGGCTGTCCTGCGCCATGGGAAGACTGACAAAGGTTTGCCCCATGGGGTACGTCATCCCCGGCAGTTGGCGTAGGTTCGTGCCGAAGTAGGGATCGGGATAATGTTTGGCCTTGTCCAGCGCCGCGACTACCGTGGCCGGCACAGTAACGGCATACCAGCCCCGCGGAACAAATTTGAGGGTGGAAACCAACTCACCCGGGGCATCCACTTTGTATAGCGATTGCAGCGTCCAGCCGTCACTGAGGACCAGCCTCGATTGCGGGCTTCGCGCAGGCGGCCGCTGAGCGAAACCCAGACCCGAACCCAACAGCACCGTCAGCCACAGCAGACCAAGCGTTTTCATGAGAAGCAGGCCTCAAAATTGAATAACAGTTTTATTAATTCGTTTCAATAGCCCAGATTCCCGGCGCGGTTCCCCCACCCGAAAGAATACTTTAGTTTATAATCTAGGTTTCTGCGTCTATCCCTGGAGTGACAAGAGATGATTCGATTCTTACAAACCCCTGGGCCTTTCAAGAAAGTGATTCTTGGCGGCCTCCTCACCATTATCTGTGTATTCATGGTCATCACCCTGGTGCCAGGCTTTGGCAGTACCGACTTTTTCGGTACGGGTGGTCCGGCGAAAGGCGTAGTCGCCACCGTGGCCGGAAACGACATCACCAGTCTTGAGGTGCAGCGCGAAGCCCGGCAGATGGTGCAGCAGCAGTTTCCGCGAGGAGGGGCGCAGGTCGCCATGTTGATGCCCTACTTCGCCTCGCAGGCGGCGGAGCAGCTCATCAGTCGAAGCGCAATCGTGGCCGAGGCGCAGCGCCTGGGATTGCACGCAACCGATGAGGATGTGCGCGACGAGTTGCAGCATGGCCGTTACGCACCCGTCTTTTTTCCCGAAGGCAAATTCATCGGCCAGGCTGCTTACGAGGAGCGGCTTCAGCAAGCCAGCCTGACGGTGCCACAATTCGAGCAGGGGGTAAAAGATGACATCCTGCTGGAAAAGCTTCGCAACCTGGTGGCGGGAAGCGCGCTGGTGACCGATGCCGAAGTGCATGAGAAGTTCGTGAAAGACAACACCAAGGTCAAGTTCGACTATGCGGTCCTGCGCAAAGAAGACATTCTCAAGACGCTGCACCCGGCTGAGGCTGAACTGAAAGCTTACTACGATCAGCACAAGGCGTCGTATGCGAACTCCATCCCGGAAAAGCGAAAGATTAAGTACGCGCTGCTGGATTCTGCGAAAGTCCAGGCCGGAATCCTGGTCAGCCACCAGGAGCTTGCGGCCTACTACGACCAGCATCGTGACGAATATCGAGTCCCGGAGCAGGTCAACGTCCGCCAGATTCTGGTCAAGACTCCGCTGCCGGATGCTGATGGCAAGGTTGACGCCAAGGGCGTCGAGGCTGCCCGAACAAAAGGGGAAGACGCGTTGCAGCAGTTGAAGGCGGACGCTAAATTTGAAGACGTTGCAAAGAAATACTCCGACGATCCCAGCGGCAAGACCGGTGGTTCCATCGGCTGGGTGAAGCGGGGAGGGTTTCCAGTCGCCGAGGTGGACAAGGCCGCCTTCTCACTTGCGAAAGGGGCAAACAGCGATCTGATCAGCGCCGGATATGCTTTCGTGATCCTGCATGTGGATGACAAGCAGGACGCGCATGCGAAGACGCTCGACGAAGTCAAGGACCAGATCGAGCCTGTCATCAAAGCGCAGAAGGCTTCGCAGGCCGCAGACGCGCAGGCAACAGCTTTGCTCTCTCAGGCCCGTTCTGCTGGACTCGACAAGGCTGCAACCGCGAGGGGCCTCCAGGTGGTGACCACCGATTTCATCGGCCGTGGCGATTCTTTACCCGGTATCGGCAATGCTGCCCAACTCATGGGCGCAGTGTTCAATGCGGCCGAAAAATCTCCACCCGATGAATTGGCACTGCCCCAGGGCTTCGTAATATACGAGTTGCTGGCGATCAAACCGCCCGCCACCCCAAGTTTCGAGGATATTCGTGCCCGAGTGGAAAATGAATTCAAAGAATCGCGCGCTACCGCCTTGCTCAAGCAGAAGACACAAGAACTCTCTGATCGCGCCAAGTCTGAGCATGATTTGAAGAAGGCGGCGAAAGAACTTGGGGCCACGGTGAAGACCAGCGATCTGGTGCTACCCGACGGCCAGGTTCCAGACTTAGGTGCGCTGTCGGGACCAGCGTCGGTTGCCTTCACCCTGAAGGCTGGGGAGATCAGTGGGCCCATTGATACCAACAGCAGCGGAGCGGTGCTCTCGGTGCTAGAGAGACAGGTCCCCAGCGATCAGGATTACGCTGCCAAGAAGGACCAGATCCGGGATTCGCTGCGCCAGAACAAGCAGCAGGAACTGTTTGGTTTGTTCGTCACTAATCTCCGCCAGCAAATGGAAAAATCCGGCAAGATCAAGATCAACCAGCAGGAACTGAAAAGCCTGACCCGGCGTCAGGGCGGCGACGACGAAGGCGAATAAGCGGCCCTGTACTGGCCCAGACTGGACGGAATCAGTCCCAACCTTGGCAGTAGTTTCATTTTGCGCCGAAGCTCATCGGAGACATCGGTGAGCCAGCGCAAATCTTGTTGCCTGCATAGCTCAGAAAATTGAAGATGGAAATATAGATAGACATGCCATTCCCTCGCGCCACCGGAATTCTGCTCCACCCGGTTTCGCTGCCCTCGCGCGGCGGGATTGGCGACTTCGGTCCTGCGGCCTACGAATTCATCGATTTTCTGGCCTCCGCGCGCCAGGGCTTGTGGCAGGTATTGCCGCTGGGGCCGCCCGCCAATGGAGATTCTCCCTATTCTTCGACATCAGCGTTCGCCGGCAACCCACTGCTGATCAGCTTGGAACGCTTGGCGGAACGAGGCTGGATTGCCGCTTCGAAGCTGCAGGCGTTTTCCAATACGTTCGCTCCCATCGAGTATGACGAGGTTCGCCGCAGCAAGCTGCCGCTGCTAAACGAAGCATGCGGCAAGTTCCTGGCCTCTGCCGACAGCGGGCAACGCACCCGGTTTGACCGGTTCTGTGCCGAAAACTCCTGGTGGCTGGAAGATTTTGTTCTTTACGATGCCTTGCAGACTCGGCACCGCGTGAAATTCTGGAAGGATTGGCCGGAGGAACTGGCTCGCCGTCAGCCGACGGCGCTCGCGGCTGCCCGTACCGAACTTGCTTCCGAGCTGACGATTCTCCGCGTCCTACAGTTCTTCTTCTACGAGCAGTGGCGCGCCTTGCGACGCTATTGTGCTGAGAAATCTATTCGCATGGTGGGTGATATCGCGATCTTCGTGGACTACGAAAGCGCCGACGTGTGGGCCAACCGCGAACTTTTTCGTTTGAATGACAAGCTCGATCCCGAAGTTGTAGCTGGCGTTCCTCCCGATGCTTACAGCGCCACCGGCCAGCGTTGGGGCAATCCACTTTACAACTGGGACGCGATGCGGGCGCGTGGCTACAAATGGTGGGTCCAACGCCTGCGCTGGGCCACACAGACCTGCGACTACATTCGTCTCGACCACTTTCGCGGATTCGCGCAGTTCTGGGAGATTCCCGCTGCCGATGACACCGCCATGAACGGCCGCTGGATGGATGGTCCGCGGGACGATTTTTTCAACAAACTTCGCGAGCAACTGGGCAGTCTGCCTTTTTTCGCTGAGGACCTCGGCTACATCACGCCCGATGTTCACGTTCTGCGCGAAAACCATAAGATTCCGGGCATGGCAGTACTGCAATTCGGATTCGGCGATCCCGGCGCGCATCAGTATTTGCCGCACCGCCTCACGCCCGACCGCGTGGTCTACACCGGCACTCACGACAACGACACGACTCTGGGCTGGTGGAACAGCGGTGCCACTGAGTACGAGCGCGGCTCTGCGCTGGCCTATCTGGGATGCTGCCAGGACGGGATGAACTGGGCCATGATCCGTGCCGCCCAAGGTTCTGCGGCCAGTCTTTCTGTAGCGCCCTTGCAGGACGTGCTGGGACTGGGGAGTGAGGCACGCTTGAATGTCCCCAGCGTCAAGACGGGAAACTTTCGCTGGCGCTTTCAGCCCGGCGCATTGACTCCTGCGCTGGCGGCGAAGCTGGCGGCCCTGGCCGAAGTCACCGACCGGCTTCCCCAGCCGTTGCCTGTCCCACCCGACGAACCTTTTGTAGCCTGATGTTGGGGCCCGAAGAGAGACAAAAAAGCCGGGATCTTTTGATCCCGGCTGCTAGTTGGCTGGTTGCCCGGATAAACTTGTTGTGATGATCGCGCTGCGCAAACTACGCGGTTCTTCTTGGCCGCACCGTCAGATCGCGTACCTGGGTCAGGATGCTCGACATCTGCATCCCGTTCAGTTGTGTCACGAAGGGCAGCATTTCCGCGATGAACGGATCCTGCATCAGTTCGCGGACTTCCTGTTGCCGGTTGCGCTCGCCGCCGCTGAGCAGATCAGGCACGGTGACCTCCAATGCCTTGGCCAGCCGCTCCAGCGAAGAGAGGGTAGGCGTGGCTTTCTCATTTTCTATTTTGGACACGTAGGTCCGCGGCACCGACATGCGCGCGGCCAACTGCCGCTGGCTGAGACCATTGCTCAAGCGGATGGACCGGATTGCAGTCGCCAGATGCAGATGGCCACGACTGTGGCCGTTGGTCGGCATCACCTGCGGTGGGGGAGGGGCCAGAACGATTTCCGGCTCGTCCTCATCTAACGACCCGTGGCAGCGGCGGCACAGATTGTTGGTGGTGCGAAATTGAACCAGCAGGCAGCGGTCACAACGAACTACTTCCCTGGAATCGACCGGGGCAAGAGCTGTAGCCATTAGGTTTGGGAGGGGCCAGAGCGGGCTTCCCGAAGGAACCGAAAAAACGAACCAAACTAGGTACTTGGTTCCAGACCTGCAGCGTAATCTGCGGTACAAGCACTGTGGATGTCAAGTAAAATCAGGTGCGGGCCGCAGAATAAGCGGTGATGCGGCGAAGCCAGCAGGCGAATGATCGGCGAATATTCAAGGCGCCGGGGAAAATAGTTTGGGCAGCGTTGCGTGAAGGTCGTGACTTTCAGTCGCCCAATGAAAAGCCCGGAGGAGCACTCATTCCGGCTCATTTGGGCAAGTTTCTGGGATTCTGAAGGAGACTCGCGTGAGAATATGAAGGGCAGAGAAGAAGCCTGGTGTTTACTAACTGAGTTCACCCAGTCGGAAAGTTTGCGCAAACACGCTCTTGCAGTCGAGGCCTGCATGCGCGCCTATGCGCGGAAGCTTGGCGGAGATGAAGAACTCTGGGGCGTAGTCGGCTTGCTGCATGACTTCGATTATGAAAAATATCCCAGCCGCGAAGATCATCCCTACAGAGGCAACGAGATCTTGAAAGAGCAGGGCTGGTCAGACGAAATCCGCCGCGCGATCATGTCGCACGCCGAGTACACCTGCGTGAAGCCCGAGTCTGCAATGGAAAAGGCCCTATTCGCCTGCGATGAGCTGGCGGGATTTATTACTGCCTCGGCGCTGGTAAAGCCGGGGAAGTCTCTGGCCGAAGTCGAAGCCAAGTCGGTGCGAAAGAAGATGAAGGACAAAGCCTTCGCCCGCAGCGTGAACCGCGACGACATCGTCAACGGGGCGGCGGACCTGGGCGTGGAGTTGGAAGAGCACATTGCGTTCTGCACTGAGGCGATGAAGGGGATTGCGGAGAAGCTGGGGTTGGACGGGAGCGCGGCGAAGACAGCTTAGCGCGTGTCCAAACGGGATGGCACAGCTTTTCTCTGTGCCTCCGTGTTTCTGTGGTGAATTCGCCTACCCCAGTGCGGCCGCTACCTTCCCCCTCGCAATCAACTCCGCGATCCGCTCGAAATCCTTATACATCACGCGGTCTTTGTCCATGGTCGCGCACACCGACCGAATTGCCGCATGGGCTGCTTGTCCGCGTTTGCTGGGCTTGAGCGGCGCGAGAAAGTCGAGTGCCTGGGCCGCGGCCATGGCTTCAATCGCGAGAACGTTGTTGGTGTTGGTCACAATGCGCTTCAGCTTCAGCGACGCGGTCATTCCCATGGAAACGTAATCTTCTTTGTTGCCCGACGTCGTAATCGAATCCACTGATGCGGGATGCGCGAAGATCTTGTTTTCGCTGACCAGCGCCGCGGCCGTGACCTGCGGCATCATGAATCCAGAATTCAAACCTGCGCCCGGCGCCAGGAACGGAGGTAGGCCCTCATTCAACGCCGGGTTCACCAACCGCTCCAGTCTTCGTTCCGAAATTCCGGCCAGCGCGCTCAGCGCGATTCCGAGAAAATCCAGAGCGAAGGCCAGCGGCTCACCGTGAAAGTTTCCGCCGGAGATTACGTCACCCTGGCCATCGGACTGTTTCAGGTTCTTCACAAACACCAGCGGATTGTCCACCGCCGAGTTGACTTCGGTCTCCATCACCTGCCGGCAGTGCGTGAGCGTATCGCGCACGGCGCCGTGAACTTGTGGCATGCAGCGCAGAGAATATGCGTCCTGCACGCGGACACAATCGCGATGCGATTCGCGAATCTGGCTGCCTTCGAGCATGCGTCGCAGATTTTCTGCTGTCTTCAACTGGCCGGGGTGCGGCCGTGCGCGATGGATGCGCTCGTCGAAAGCGGCATCGGTTCCATGCAGCGCGTCCAGGGTGAGCGAACCGATCACATCGGCTGAGTCCATTAGAGTTTCCGCCGCCAGCAGCGCCAAAATGCCTACCGCGAGCATTCCCTGCGTGCCATTAATCAGCGAGACGGCCTCCTTTGCCTCCAGCACCAGTGGTTTGACTTGAGCGTGGCGCAGAACCTCGGCCGTGGGAACACGGACACCCCTGTCATCCGAGCATTCGCCTTCGCCGATCAGTGCCAGCGCCAGATGAGCCAGGGGCGCGAGGTCGCCGCTGGCGCCTACGCTGCCCTGAGACGGCACAAACGGCGTGACTCCGCGATTCAGCATCTCGCAAAGCGTGTCGATGGTTTCCGTGCGTACGCCGGAATAGCCCTTTGAAAGCGAATTAGCCCGCAAGAGCATCATGGCGCGAACCTCGGCCGATGACAGCGGTTCTCCAACACCCACGGAGTGGGAGCGAACCAGGTTGACCTGCATTTCGCGAATCTGCTCGCCGGCGATGCGTACATCGCTCAGTTTCCCCACGCCGGTGGTGATGGCATAGGACACCTGGTTGTGAGCGATCAGGGTATCGACCACCGCGCGCGCCCGCTGCACCGCTCCACGAGCATCGGGATCAAGCAACACCGGACAGTGCTCGACTGCGACCTCGCGCACCGCTTCCAGCGTCAAATCGTTACCGTTGATGTGCAGAGCTTTCAAGTCAGTCACTTTCCCTTCGCCGCCCGCAACGCCTTTAGGTATTTCTCCGGGAACGCGGTGATTTTCTTTTCGGAATCCACCGCGATGTGCATGGTTTCGCCCGTGGCCAGCAGTCTTCCATCGCTGGCGCGGCGCAACTCGTAGCCAAAGCGCACCACAGACTCGCGAACATTCTTCAAATGCGTGCGCACGATGATCTCCTCATCGTAAACCGCAGGCACCCGGTAACGGCAGCGGGCGTCCACTACCGGCATGTGGCAATTGTCCTTCTGCTCCATGTCCTTATAAGAAAACCCCAATTGCCGCAACAGTTCCACGCGGCCCACTTCAAACCAGATGAAATGGTTGGAATGGTACGCCACGCCCATCTGGTCGGTCTCCGCGTAACGCACCCGCAGACGGACTTCATTGACCACTGGAACGGAGTCGTGTCCGCTCGAACTCACTTGCCGCTCCAGTGGGGCTTACGCTTTTCCAGAAAGGACGAGACCCCTTCCCGGAAATCATGGGTCGAGCGGATCCCGGCGTTCTCGCGAATGGCGGCTTGAATCTGTAGGTCAAGTTCGTGACCGGCATGATCGCTCAGCAGACGCTTGGTGCTGGTCAGCGAGGCCGGACTGTTCTCTAGCAGTTGGGCAGCCAATTCATGCGCCCGATGCATCAGCTTGTCATCCGAAGCCACAACTTCGTTGATCAATCCCATGCGATACGCCTCGTCCGCGCCAATGATTCTGCCCGTCAGCAGCAAATCGCGCGCCTGTTTCTCTCCGATTTGACGCAGAAGAAACGTAGAGACGATGGCAGGGACGAATCCAATCCGCGCTTCGGTGTAGCCAAACTTGGCTTCCGGCACAGCCAGGGTAAAGTCGCAGAGTGTGGCTAACCCGCAGCCTCCGGCGATTGCGGCTCCATTTACGGCCGCGATGGTCGGCTTGGGAAAGTCGTAGAGCGAACGAAACAGCCGCGCCATGATTTCGGAATCCTTCAGATTTTGTTCCGGGGAGCGTCCCGTCAGAGCTTTCAGATTCTCCAAATCCATGCCAGAGCAAAAGGCCTTGCCCGCCCCCGTAAGGATCAATATCAGTGCCGAAGACTTGGCAACTTCACCCAGGGCCGCCAGTAGGTCTTCGATCAACTCGTAGCTGATGGCGTTACGCTTGTCCGGCCGGTTCAGCGTAATCGTGGCCACGCTCGAATCAATCGCAAGTTGGACGGTGGTGTATGCCATGCAAGAAGGCGCCACGGAGAAGCACGGATCATATTACCAACGATTTGTACAACTCGTTGGCTAAGACGCTGCGTATCTGGTTCCGATCTCTGCGGTTGCTCGCAGTAGCACGTCGAGCGGCTTTAAAGCAGGCAAAATTGCTCCGCGAGCAGTCAGGGCTTCGACAACTTTCTCGGTCGGAATATTACCCACCAGCGCGTCCTGAGCAAACGGACATCCTCCCAGCCCACCCAAAGCAGAGTCGAAGCGGCGGCAGCCTGCATCGTAGGCAGCAGCGACCTTCTCGGCGGCCTGATCGGGGCGGCTGTGCAGGTGCACGCCAATCTCGAGATCTCCAAACTTCGCCGTCACGACCGACACAAGTTCCTGGATCTGCTCGGGTCCGGCTACCCCCACCGTGTCCGCCAAGGAGATCATGCGAATTCCAGAGGACTCAAGTATGTCCACTGCATTCACCACCTCGGCCACGCTCCACTCGTCGCCATACGGATTCCCGAAGGCCATCGAAATATAGACCACGATGCCCAGCCCGGCGTCCTCGCTCTTGTTCTGGATTTTCTCCAGTTCGTCGATGGCCTCTTCGAGAGTTTGGTGCTGGTTGTTGCGCAGAAAAGTTGGCGAAACGGAATAGGGGAACCCAAGTGTGCTGACCGCATTCGTAGTAATGGCTCGCTGTGCGCCTTTTTCGTTCACCACAATGCCGATGATTTCGACGTCATCCGGTGGGTCAAGTTCTTTCAGTACGTCCTCGGAGTCAGCCATCTGGGGCACCGCTTTGGGCGAAACGAAGGATACCGCGTCAATATGCTTGAACCCCGCGCTGATCACGGCTCTCAAGTAGTCAGCTTTCAGGTGCGCGGGAATCTGTCCCTGCAATCCTTGCCAGGCGTCGCGCGGGCATTCGACAAACTTGACCGTCTCAGACATTTCTAGATTTCTTCCCTGCGAATCAACGCAGATTCGCCCACAGTGACGTCATGAGTTGACTTGGATCCGTGTTGATCTGCGTGGCCGCTTCTAGGTTTGCAGCACGCCCACCTTGAACTCCGCCACGTCCGGATTAAGCGCCGCCGCCTCGAGCGCCTGCGTGATCGCCTCGCGAGTCTCGCCGGGATCGATGATCTTGTCGATCCACAGCCGGGCTGCTCCGTAGCGCGGATCAGTCTGCTCATCGTAGGTGCGCTTCACTGACTCGTATAGTTCTTTCCTCTCTTCTTCGCTCAACTTCTTGCCGCCCCGCTCCAGTTGCCGAATCTTGATTTCCACTAATGTCCCTGCGGCCGCGTCGCCGCTCATGACGGCATATCGCGCGGTTGGCCAGGCAAATACGAAGCGCGGATCATAGGCTTTGCCGCACATGGCATAGTGCCCGGCGCCGAAGGAACCGCCGACGATCACCGTAATTTTCGGCACCACGGAATTCGACACCGCATTCACCATTTTGGCGCCGGCCTTGATGATTCCCGTCCACTCGGCATCCCGGCCCACCATGAATCCGTTGACGTCGTGAAAGAAGACCAGTGGAATGAGACTTTGATTGCAATCCATGATGAAGCGCGCGGCCTTCTCGGCTGATTCAGTGTAGATAACTCCGCCAAATTCAATTCGCTTATGGCCTTCGTGGTCGGTAGCGTGCGCGTGCAGTTTCTGATTGGCGACAATCCCGATGGCGAAACCTCCGATCCGGGCATAGCCACAGATGAGGGTTTTGCCATATTCCGCTTTATACTCGTCGAAGCGGCTGCCATCGACGACTCGCGCAATGATCTCCTTCATATCGTAAGGGCGTGCCGGAGAAGAGTCGTAGATGCCATAGATCTCTTCCGCCGCCAGCGCTGGATCTTGAGGTTTCCTGCGGTCCCAGGGAGATTGCCGCCGGTATCCCCACTTTTCGATGAGGGACCGAATCCGCGTAATGCAGGTTTCATCATTCGGCTCGCGGAAGTCCACCGTGCCGCTGATCGCAGAATGCATCGCCGCTCCACCCAGTTCCTCGGCCGAGACTTTCTGTCCGATCGCTGCCTGCACCAGCGCAGGGCCGGCGAGAAAAAGCCCGCTGCCCTCGGTCATGAGCACGTGATCGCACATCACTGGAAGATATCCACCCCCGGCAACGCACATGCCCATGATGGCGGCAATCTGGGGGATGCCCATGGCCGACATCACGGCGTTGTTGCGGAAGACGCGGCCAAAGTCGTCAGTGTCGGGAAACACATCTTCCTGCAAGGGGAGAAATACTCCCGCGGAGTCGACCAGATAAACCGTCGGGATACGGTTTTCAATGGCCATGTTCTGCGCCCGAATGACTTTCTTCGAGGTCATAGGGAAGAAAGCCCCAGCCTTCACCGTGGCGTCGTTGGCAATGATCATCACCAGGCGCGTGTGGATGCGCCCCAAACCGGTGACTACCCCCGCAGCCGGTGCTCCACCCCATTCCTCATACATGCCGTAGGCTACGAACGATCCAAGCTCGAAAAACGTTCCCGCATCCACCAACAGATTGATGCGTTCGCGCGCGGTCAGTCGGCCCTTCCCGTGCTGGCCTTCGATGGCCTTTTGCCCGCCTCCTTCGCGGATCTTCTCCTCTTCGTTACGAACTTGCGAAACCATGTCGGCGAGGAAGCGCATGTTGGCTTCGAAGCGCGGCGAAGTAGGATCGATACGGGTTTCGAGGACGGGGGAGCTCTGAACCGCGCTGGTATCTGGACGATCAGCCATGAAGGGAAAGCCTGGAGTTACTTACGGTATAACAGCGGAGCGTGAGTGCGCAAACCCAGTCTGTTCGGACGCGAAAGAACCTCTACGTCAGAAATCGAGGGCAGGGCGCGCGGCAGCTCGGATTCGAAGGACCGCATCGGCCACCGGATCTTCGGCCACACCATCCACCAGACCGAGTTCCAAAGCCTTTCCCGCGTGCAGCTTCTCGGCGGACACGAACATTGACGACGCTTGGGATTTCCCAATCAGCCTTGGAAGTCTCTGCGTCCCGCCCCACCCCGTGATCAAGCCCAGCGCCGCACCGCGATGGCCAAAGACCGCATTGGGCGCTGCAATTCGCCGATGACAAGCCAGTGCCAGATCCAGGCCGCCACCTAAGCAGTAGCCTGAGATTGCTGCGTAGACTGGGGCGGGGAAGTTACAGATCGCGTGCATCAGTTGCTGGCCGATCCCCGAAAAATCGTATGCCGCCGGACCGTTTAGACCACGAATTTCCTGGAGATCTGCTCCTGCGGAAAAGCATTTCTCATTTCCAGTGACGATCAAGGGCTCGGGTGCTCTTGTCCACTCCTGAAACACCGCAATCAATGCTTTTACGCGAGCCTGGGTCAGGCGATTGGTGCCGTCATGGGACAGAAGCCGCAGTACGCGCACGCCACCAACTTGTTCCAAGCGGGAAAAGAGATCAGGCACTGTCAGCCGGCTGTGGGCACGCCCCGTGGTTTGACATTGGCACGGATAAATTGAACGATGGCATCCATGGCAGTTCCCGGCTGAAATATGGCGGCAACGCCCGCCTTCTTCAAATTTGCGATGTCCTGGTCGGGGATGATCCCGCCGACGACTACCACCACATCGTCCATCTTGTTCTGCTTGAGCAGATCCATGACCCGCGGCACGATGGCATTGTGCGCGCCCGAAAGGATCGAGAGCCCAATGACGTTTGCGTCCTCCTGCAACGCGGCATTCACTACCATCTCCGGGGTCTGGCGGAGTCCCGTATAGATGACTTCCATGCCGGCGTCGCGCAGGGCGCGCGCAATCACCTTGGCGCCCCGGTCATGACCATCCAAACCCGGCTTCGCGACCAGGACACGGATTTTCTGTTCAGCCATCTCTATCATTTAACCACAGCCGGGGCGAAGAATCCCAAAGACGCGTCCGCCGCAGCCCCCGTGGCTACTTCTCTTTGAGATCCAGGCTTCTCCACAAGTACCAACAAGCCACGCTGCGGTACGGTTCCCAACTCTTGGCGATTTTTTCCATCTGCGCGGGCTTTGGGAGTTGGCGCTTGTTGTAGTGTTTCTTAATGGCCATTTGCACGCCGAAGTCGCCGGTTGGCAAGACGTTTGGGCGCCTCAGTGTAAACATCAGGAACATCTGCGCAGTCCATTCGCCGACGCCCTTGACCTGAGTTAGGTGCTTGATCACTTCTTCATCAGACAACTCATGCAAATTGCTAAAGTGGAGTTCACCACGGAGCGCGCGTTCGGCCATGTCGCGTAGATAAGACGATTTTTGCTTGGAAAGACCAACAGATCGCATCTCCCCGTCGTTTAGATTCAGGATTCCCCTCGGTGTGACGGGATCGCCAGCCAGCGTGGCGAACCGCTTGAAAATAGTAACTGCCGCTTTTCCGTTCAATTGCTGATAGACGATCGCCTCCGCCAGACTGTGAAACTCCGGCGGCCCGTACTCGATCCGGCAAGGTCCGACACGCGCAATGATGCCGCGCATAATGGGATCGGACTTCTTCAGGTGACTAACGGCTGCACGCATGAGGATATTTGACTAGGGTCAGTGAGAGAGGATAGCAGAACCGGCGGCCAGGGCGGCCTGCGTCGGCCGCCAAAAATCTATGCAGTTTTCTTCAACCCCGGGAGCCGGAATCCGATCTTTCTGCGCAAGTTCTTCGGCGGCGCAATCAATTCCTTGATGGCCTGGACGATTGCTTGTAACGCGGCATCGTGGGTTCCGAGCCGTTCTTCCAACTCTTCAATCTTGACCGCGACCTGCCGGTTGGAAGCCAATGCCTCGCGCAGGCGGACAAACGCCCGGACCACGAACACGCTCATTTCGATGGCTCGCTTGGATTTGAGCACCGTCGCCGCCATGATGGCGCCGTGTTCGGTGAAGGCATACGGAAGGTAGCGCCGGCCACCGCGCCCGGCGTTTGAGGTTGCAATCTGCAACCTCAAAGACTCGCGATCCGTCACCGGTATTTGAAACATGAAGTCCGGTGGAAAGCGTTGCAGGTTCCGCCTTACTTGCTGGTTTAACCTCTTGACCGGCACGCCGTATAGCACAGCCAGATCAGTGTCAAGAATTACTTTTTGGCCGCGCAGCACGACAATGCGAGGTGCTACAGAGATGGCGAGAGCATTTCGACGTTTCAACATGACCAATACAGTTTAGTTCGCAGCCTGCTGTTTGAGGTCACAAATTGCAACCTCAAACCAGTGGCAGGACCATCTTGGGAATGACGGATCGGCGCAAACTGGGCGGTGCCAGCGTCGGCTCACGTAATGCTGGCTTCCGTATAGGTACCGTACACTTCGCGTAGCGCCTCGCAGATTTCACCGACAGTCGCGTAGGCCCGCACGGCGGCGACGATGTAAGGCATCGTGTTGGCAGATGAAATCGTGTCGTTCGACCCAGCGTTTGGTTCTTGACCTGCGGCCCGCTTTAGCTCTTCCAAACAGCGCCGCACATCCGCGTTCGACCGCCGTTCCCGCAGTGCTCTGAGCTTGGCCGATTGTCTCTCCGCCACGCTTTCGTCAATGTAAAGGATGTGGGGCGACTCCTCCTCGATGACGAACTCATTTGCACCTACTGTGATCTTTTCCTTGGCTTCCACCGCTCGCTGATTCTGGTACGCGGCCTCGGCAATTTCCTTCTGCGGGTATCCACGTTCGATCGCCTTTACCATCCCACCCATCGCGTCCAGCTTCCCGAAATAGTCGAGCGCGCCCTTTTCCATCTCGAGTGTCAGAGTTTCGAGGAAATAAGACCCACCCAGCGGATCGACAGTATTCACTACTCCCGACTCGTAGGCGACGATCTGCTGAGTCCGCAGAGCGATTCGTGCCGCTTCTTCGGTGGGAAGAGCCAACGCCTCGTCATAGCCATCGACGTGCAGCGACTGGGTGCCACCCAAGACCGCAGCCAGAGCCTGTAGCGCCGCGCGCGCGATGTTGTTCATGGGTTGTTGTGCGGTCAGCGAGACGCCGGCGGTTTGCGAGTGGAATCGCAGCAGCCAGGAGCGCTGGTTCTTGGCTTTGAAGCGGTCTTTCATGACCCGGTACCAGATCTTGCGCGCTGCCCGGTACTTGGCGATCTCTTCAAAGAAATCGTTGTGCGCATTAAAGAAGAAACTCAAGCGAGGGCCGAACTCGTCCACATCCAGGCCGCGCCGTCGTGCCCACTCCACGTACTCGACCCCATCGTAAAGTGTGAATGCCAGTTCCTGCAACGCAGTCGAACCAGCCTCGCGAATGTGGTAGCCGCTGATGGAAATGGTATTGAAGCGAGGAGTAAACCTGGATCCGAACTCAAACGTGTCGACCACCAGCCGCATGGAGGGCGCCGGCGGGTAGATGTATTCCTTTTGCGCGATGTATTCCTTCAAAATATCATTCTGGATGGTGCCGGAAATCTTTTTCCAGTCGGCGCCCTGCTTCTCCGCGACCACCAGGTACATCGCCCACAAAACGGAAGCTGGGGAGTTGATGGTCATGGAGACCGTCGTTTGTTCCAGGTCAATGCCGTCGAACAGGATCTCCATGTCCTCCAGCGAATCAATGGCCACGCCACACTTTCCGACTTCTCCTTCGCTGGCCGCGTGGTCCGAGTCGTAACCCATCAGTGTCGGCAAATCGAACGCCACCGACAACCCACTGCCGCCATGCTCGAGCAGATACTTGTAGCGGCGGTTGGTTTCCTCCGGCGAAGCGAACCCGGAAAACTGGCGCATCGTGAAAAGCTTGCCGCGGTAGCCGGTGGCGTAGATGCCACGCGTAAACGGGGGTTGTCCGGGATGGCCTAAATGCTGATCGTAGTCCCAGTCTGCGGGCAGGTCGGCCTGGGTATAAAGGCGCCGAATGGGGACGCCGGAAATGGTTGTAAAACGCGCGTTCCCGGTCTCATCGAGATTGACGCCCGTCGGGGCGCCAATCGGCCGTTCAGGAGTTTTCTCCAGAGTTGGCGCCAGCGTCTTTTCTGCCCAATCCTTCTCGCTTGCGGAGGGATGCCGTCCCTCGAAGACATCGCTGATCGGGCTTTCCGCGACCCTTGGTTTCTTGTCCGCCATGCGCACCTGCTGCATTCGATGATAGAGGACGGGGAATTGACCCGCAAGCTGGCCTCAGTTAGCCGTGCCGGTGGTCCTGCTTTCCCAATTCCCACGCTTTCGAGTACTTCCAGGAAACGTACACCGAGTGGTAGAGGTGCAGCAGGAGGCCCTCGCGGCCGTCAAGAAACCCCAGTCGAAGGAAATAGTTGTACACAAATGTAAGGATCGGGCGCGCAACGATGTTGACCAGGCTAAAGCGGCGGTGCCCGTTCGCAACCGCGAGCTTGGCACCCAGGGAAGAGTAGCTGTTCATGTGTTCCAGATAATAAGACAGCGTAGGGTACGCGTAATGTACCAGAGGATTCTTGAGGCGGCCGACTGCGCGGCCAGTCTTCAATTCGTAACGATCGTGGGGATCGTGGCCCGTCGAATATCCTTCTCCTCGCCGGAAGAGCCGCAGCTTTGGATCCGGATAAAAGCCTCCAAACCGAATCCAACGTCCCAAAAAAAGGTTCTTGCGCGGTATCCAATAGCCATTTTGCGCATTGGGGTCTTCAATCGCACTCCGGATTTCCTTCGCCAGACCAGGGCTGACCTCCTCATCGGCGTCAAGCGCAAGCACCCAAGTTTGGGTGCAAAGCTCCAGAGCGTAGTTCTTTTGAGCTACGTGGCCGCGCCAGGGCTCGACCACTACCCTGGCCCCATACTGCTGGGCAATTTCAGGAGTGCGGTCGGTCGATCCGGAATCCACTAAAACGATCTCGTCGGCCCAGCGCACACTCTCCAAGGTGCGGCCGATGTTGGCTTCCTCATTCAGCGCGACGATGGCAACCGACAAACCCATAAGCCGACTCTGTGAGACGCGAATCGTACTGCCGGACGTGTATTCTCTCACGCGCTGGCCGACCGCAGGCAACGGCCGCTGCTTTCCCCCTCCTTTACTGCGGTTGCTGAGCGGGAGGCATGACCGACTGCGGATTTTCCCGCGCGGCTACATAGGGGACGTTTGGCATTTGTGTGACTTGACCTCGCTCGGCATCGGCCATGATGATCCCTGCGTGATCGAGCAGAAGACCGGTCGCACGATCCATCTCCACCTCGGATTTCTCATATGCGGCCATGGCTGAAACCAAATTGGATTCTGCGGTGGTCAGCGCAGATTGGTCCTGGAGCACGGCGGTTGACGTGCCCACGCCGACGGCCAATTTTTTCTGATCGGCGTCGAGCGTCTGCCGCTGAAAGTCAACCGCAGCCTGCGCCGCGTCTACACTCGCCCGGTTTTGGCGGGTGTCGAACTGGGCATTGCGCACTTCAATGCGAACCTGGTTTTCCAGCTGCTGCAAGCGCACCTGCGCCTGCCGATATTCCAACTCGGCGCGAACCTGGTCAGCTTGCGCCACGCGGTTACGTAACGGGATATTCAGCGTCAACCCAATTCCCTTGTCAGGAGCCACCGAGGTTACAAGCTGATCCAGTGTGCCGCCGTATCCGACCGGACCTCCATTCGTAAACGGCGGCGCGGCGGTGGCAGGGGTGAAGCACTTTCCAAACGCAGACGTTAGGCAACCTGGGGGGAGCAGAGCCGGACTCACGTTTCCGCCGATTCCCGAACCGCCGTAGTAGGCGTAGAGGCTCAGCGTCGGCAACATGGCGTTGCGCACAGCTTTATTGTTGATTTCACGGCTGCTCAGATCCACTCGAGACTCGCTCAATTCGGCGCGATGTGCCAGGGCATCGGTGATCAAGTCCTGCGTCGGCACCACCGGTTCCTGGGCCGGGAGCTGCATGGTCGAGGTGGGGATCACTTCTGCGCCGGCCAGGGTTGGATCTTCGAGGTTGCGGCTGAGCGCATTCTTCATGAGCAATTCCTGCAGCTCCAGATTGGTTTGCGCCAGAATGACATTCTGCTGATCGGTGGAAACGGTGCTCTGCGCGCTGACCACCTGAATGGGGGGTAGAGTTCCAAACTGCACTTGCTTCTTGTTGTCTTCCAGCGTTCTCTGCGCAAAAGCCAGCGCTTCCTGTTGCACCCTCACGTTTTCGTAGGCGTAAACCAGGTTCCAATAGAGGTTTTCAATCTGGTCGACGGTGGTGATGATTTGCAGGCGGAAAGCCACATCGGAGATTTCGCGGTTATTCTTGGCGATCCGGATAAAGCGTGTGTTCGGAAGGAAACCGAAGCCCTGCAACAATTCTTGGGACACTTTGACCTGGAAATTAGACGCCAGGCTCGGGGTGTAGGAACTGGTTGGATTGCTGGTGGTGACATGCGTGTTGTTGAACCCCACCGCAAGATTCGTCCCCCAGTGAAACCCCTGCAAATAGGAAAAATTGGCGGTCCCGGTATTCGTATTCACCACGGAAACGGGAGTGAAAACGCTGGTTGACTCCGCGAACCCCCGGTCCATCTGAAGCGTGCCGCTGACGGCCGGATCGAAGCTGGTGATGGGTGCGCCGATCCCCAGGGTGGAACTCACCAGACCGTTCGTGCCCGTACCCACTCCACCCGCAGCCACGCTGGTGCCACCGGTGCCTGAGCCCACAGCTCCGTTCAGCCCGCCGGTTCCGCCACCCGGGGTATTCTGCACGATTCCGGTGTTCACGCCCAGAATGTTGGCTCCGCCCTCGGCCCGCAAAATGTCAGTGTCGGCAATATTGAGGTTGTAACGGGCCAGCACGATATCGAGATTGTTCTCCAGGGTGAGTGCAATGGCATCGTTAATGGACAGCATGATCTTGCCATCGTGCATCAACTGGTCAACACGCGAAGCATTGCTGAGGTTCGGTGGGGGCACCACACCGGGCTTGTAGGGCGCGAGCACGTTGGGAAACGACGAACGCGGTTTGCTGTAGTCCTTTACGATGTCCGGCTGGGCCTGTAGCTGTACAGCTACGGGTTGTGGCGCCTGAGGCAGCGCTGCCGCGCTCGCTTGCGGGGCAGTCTGCGGGGCCGGTTGGGGCGGTTGCGCCCAACTGCTGGCTACCAGGGTTCCAATCAGAACAATGGCGGCAATGGGCCGCGCGAAAGAATCAAAACGGGCAAGAAACATGGTCGCTCTCCTTTGATACCTTGCTGCTCAAGCCGATGAGCTTGTTTTGGATGCAAAACTATCCGAGAACTATTCCGAAATCTTAAGCTCGCTTTAGACTAACGCCTGACTGTGGCGCATTCGGCGGGAAATTGTAAAGATTTATAGAAATGGGAATGGAACTTCTGGTCGGAATTGCCCCAACCCGGAATCAGCCGGGCAAAGAGAAAGGCAGCCCTCGCATCAGGAGGACTGCCGGTGCCTTCGCCGCAACAAAGTCAGCCGGGCTACGGCTGAGCCGGAGGCATGACCGACTGCGGGTTTTGGCGCGGAGCCACATAGGGCACGCTGGGCATGTGTGTGACTTGTCCGCGCTCAGCGTCGGCCATGATGATTCCGGCGTGATCCAACAGCAGACCGGTGGCCCGGTCCAATTCCAGTCGCGATTTCTCATACGCCGCCATCGCCGATACCAGAGTGGATTCCGCCGTCGCGAGCGCTGACTGATTCTGCAATACCAGGGTGCTGGTAGAGGCGCCCAGATTGAACTTCTTTTGTTCAGCGTCCAGTGATTCGTGCCCCAACCTTACGGCGGCTTGTGCGGACTCTACGCTGGCCCGGTTCTGTTGCACCGCGAACTGTGCGTTGCGGACTTCGATGCGAATCTGATTCTCAATCTGCTGTAGACGCATTTGCGCCTGGCGATATTCCAGTTCAGAGCGCACCTGCGCCGACTGGGCGGCGCGATTGCGCAGCGGGACATTCAAGGTCAAGCCCACACCCTTGTCGGGAGCTGACGAATTTACTAGCTGGTTCAGGGCCGTGTTATAGCCCACATTCGGCGCCACGGGGTTGAGGGTGGGGGAAGCGGGGTTGGGGCCGGCGCAAAATCCTTCTTGTTGTGCTTCCAGGGACTCGTTGGAGCACAGGTTTGCCGGGTTCTGTGAGCCTCCGAGGCCGGAGCCGCCGTAATAAGCAAACAGATCGACAGTGGGCAGCAACGCGCTGCGAACTGCCTTGTTACTGATCTCGCTGTTTGTCAGGTTGATCCGCGTTTCCGCCAGCTCCGCGCGATGGCTCAGAGCTTCGTCGACCAGGTCCTGGGTTGGCTGAATGTCCTCTTGCGCGGGCAAGCTCACGGTGGAAGTCGGAATTACCTCGGCGTCCGCCAACCGGGGATCAACCAAGGTCCGGCTGAGAGCGTTTTTCATCAGCAACTGCTGGTATTGAAGGTTCGTGGTAGCCGCGGTCAGGGCTTGCTGATCGGTGGCTACGGTACTCTGCGCCCGAACTACCTCAATCGGAGCCAGGCTGCCGATTTGCACTTGCTTCTGGTTGTCCGACAGGGTTTTCTTCGCAAAGGCCAGCGATTCCTGCTGCACCCTCAGGTTTTCGTAGGCGAACACCAGGTCCCAATACATGCCTTCGATCTGATCCACCGTGGTGATGACCTGCAGGCGAAAGGCAACATCGGTGATTTCGCGATTGTTCTTGGCGATGCGAATGAACCGATTGTTGGGCGCGAAACCAAAACCCTGAAGCAAGTGCTGGGTAAGCTGAAGTTTGAAACCGGAAGCCAAAGTCGGACTGGTCAGAGTGAAGGGGTTGTTACTGGTAGTCCTGGCGTTGGTGAAGCCCACGGACACGTTGGTTCCCCATTGAAAGCCCTGTTGATAGTTAAAGTTCGCAGTTCCCGTGTTCTGCACCGTGCCGCAAAAGGGGCTGTTGCACTCGAACTTGGCATGGTCGATCTGCAGCGTGCCGGTGACAACAGGATCGAAACTGGTGATGTTGGGACCCAAGCCCAACGTGGATCCGACTAAACCGTTCAAGCCCGCGCCCGCGCCTCCCGCGCCCGCGCTGGTGCCACCAATACCCGACCCCACCTGGCCGCCGAGGCCCCCACCGCCGCCACCCGGCGTCCCTTGGACCACGCCCGCGTTGACACCAAGAATCCCTGCCCCGGACTTGGCGCGCAGCACATCCGTATCGGCAATATTCAGGTTGTACCGCGCAATGGCGATATCAAGGTTGTTCTCAAGCGCCAGGGCGACGGCGTCATCAATCGACAGCATGATTTTGCCGTCACGCATCAAGTCCGTGATGCGCGGTGTATTACTTAAATCGGGCGGCGCAATCGAACGCGGCTTGTAGGGGGCGATGGGGTTGGGAAAATGCGACTCCGGTTTGGAGTAGTCCCTTACCACAAATCCCTGCGCCGCGGCCGGTTGAGATGCTTGGGGTGCCGGTGGGGGCGTTTGCACCGCGTCTTGGGCGACGCCGCCAATCGAAAATACCCCGGCCAGCAATACCGCTGTCGTCAGCCGGTTAACTGAATTCAAACATGGCAAAGACATTCGTTTATCTCCATACTAGAAAGGCTGTTCGTAAAGATGACACTGCCGTCCCCAACATCAACATTTATTACGCACAAAGCGCTCCCCGAGTTTCATTTTTCGTGTCCCGGGTAAGCCCGTTGCTATTAAGCCGCTGGGCGGAATGCAATAGTATAGCTGACAGGGTGCGGTTCATTCCCATCCGATCCGCGCAACGGCGTGAAACCGCAGGGACTTGCATTGGCTGACCGGCGGAGCGCGGAGACAACAAGCCGCTCCTCATGCGCAATCTCAAAATCGTTCTCGCTTATGACGGCTCCGACTTTGCGGGCTGGCAGGTACAGCCCGATTCTGCCACCATCCAGGGCACGCTGGCCTCGGCTATTGGACGGGTCACCGGGGAAAAGGTTTTGCCGCAAGGTTCCGGACGCACCGACGCGGGCGTCCACGCCCTCGGCCAGGTAGCCACCTGCGCCCTCGAATCACCCATTCCGGCCGGGAATCTGCTCAAAGCCCTGAATGACCTGCTGCCCGCCTCCATTCGCGTGCTCGAAGTGAGTGAGGCGCAGCTCGAGTTTCACGCTCGCAAGTCCGCTCGGGGGAAGACCTACCGCTATCGGATCTACCGCGGCACTATCTGTCCGCCCTTTTTGGCTCGCTACGTGTGGCACCATCCCTATCCTCTGGACGAAAATGCCATGCAGCAAGCCAGCGCGCTGGTGCTCGGCGAACATGACTTCACATCGTTTGCTGCGGTGGATCCGGAGCGCGGAAAAGAAGTTGACGGCGTCTCCAATGTGCGCCGGATTTCTCTGTCGGGCTGGGATCGCGAAGCAGAAGAATTGATCTATACCGTGCGGGGCAGCGGCTTCCTGCACCACATGGTGCGCAACCTGATTGGAACTTTTGTTCGGGTCGGGAAGGGAACTCTGCGGCCGGAAGACATCAGCCGGATATTGCAGGCCAAAGACCGATCCGCTGCTGGCGCTACTGTTCCCGCCCATGGTTTGTACCTGGTCAAGGTGGAGTATTGAAGCCGGTGTAGCGCGGGCGCTCCCTCCCGCGTAAACTTTCTTTGATGGCTACCGATCTCCAAATCGCGATTCGCAAAATCACTTCCGTCAATCCAGCGACGGGCGAGGTTATGCGCGAATTCGAGCCCGCAGCCGAGGCCGAGGTGATCGCCGCCGTGGCTCGCGCCCGCACCGCCCAACTCGCGTGGCACGGGCTCGGAGTACAACAGCGAATCCACGTTCTGGACAGATTTCGCGAACTCCTTCACGACCAGAAGTCAGAGGTTGCCCGGTTGATCACCCACGAGGCCGGCAAACCCCAGGTCGAAGCCCTGCTCACCGAAGTCATGGTGGTGCTCGATGCCGCACGCTTCTACTCAGAGAACTCCTACGCTTTCCTGCGCGATCAGGCTCTTCCACATGCCAACCTGGCCATGAAGACTAAATCCGGACGGCTGGCCCGCGAACCCTATGGGGTGATCGGAATCATTTCTCCCTGGAACTATCCGTTTTCGATTCCGGCGACGGAGACTCTGGCCGCGCTGGTTGCGGGCAACGCGGTGGTGCTGAAGCCCTCGGAATTCACCTCCTTGATCGCGCTGGAGCTGGCCGCATTCCTCTGGAAAGCCGGTGTTCCTAAGGATGTTTTGCAAGTAGTTGTCGGCGATGGGAGCACGGGCAACGCGCTGGTCAACGCAAATATCGACAAGCTGGTGTTCACCGGAAGCGTGGCCACGGGCAAGCGCATCGCCCAGACCGCGGCGGCTCGGCTGCTGCCAGTCGTACTGGAGTTGGGCGGCAAGGATCCCATGCTGGTGTTCGCTGACGCCGATCTCGATGTTGCCTCGAGCGGCGCCGTTTGGGGTGCGTTCATGAATGCCGGCCAGGCTTGCCTGTCGGTGGAACGCTGTTACGTGCACCGCAGCTTGTACCAGCCATTTCTGGAGGCCTGTGCCCGTAAAGCTGCGCAGCTGCGAGTCGGAAACGGGATGGATCCGCAAACCGACGTAGGCCCGCTGATCAACGAGCGCCAGGTGCGCAACGTGGAAGCACATGTGGAAGATGCCCGGCTGCACGGGGCTCGGATGCTGGCTGGTGGCGTGCGGCGGACGGACCTCGGCCCGAATTTCTATGCGCCCACCGTGCTTGCCGATGTCACTCACCAAATGCGCATCATGCGCGAAGAAACCTTCGGCCCGGTGCTTCCCATCATGCCATTTGAGACGGACGACGAAGCAGTGCGTTTGGCCAACGATTCCGACTTCGGTTTGGGGGCCAGCATTTGGATACGGAATCGCGTTCGTGGCGAGGCCTTGGCCCGCCGCATTCAAGCCGGCACCGTGATGATAAACGACGCGGTATCCTGCTTCGGCGTCAGCGAAGCTCCCCACGGTGGAGTGAAGGCGAGCGGCATCGGCCGCACCCACGGCATTTTCGGGCTCGAGGAGATGGTACGCATCAAGTACATTGACTCCGACCGCATGCCGGGTATGAAGAAGGTCTGGTGGTACGAATACGGCCCAGGCTTCACTCGACAAATAGAAGGTTTTCTTGATCTGATGTTCGCCAAGAGCTGGGGCAAGCGACTGCAAGGCGCGCTACGTTCCGCCGGCGTACTCACACGAAAGGGTAAGATCTAGATATGACCGTTCCGGATCCCAAACGCGAACTGCTGCGCTACACTCTCGCAACCTTGGCTTATCGTGGCGCAAAAACTCTCCGCGATGCGCCCGCCACATTCGCGGATTTTGGCGGCGCAGGACGAACCCCGGCGCAAATTCTGGCCCACCTTGGCGATCTTTTGGATTGGGCGCTCTCCATGGCGGACGGAACCCGGCAATGGCACGAATCCAAACCGCTGCCCTGGAACCAGGAAACCGAGCGATTCTTCGCTGCGCTCAAGCGTTTCGACGATTATGTGGCTTCGGCAGAGACTTTGCAGGCGCCGGTCGAGAAACTTTTCCAAGGTCCGGTGGCTGATGCGTTGACTCACGTCGGCCAGTTGGCCATGTTGCGGCGATTGGCGGGATGCCCGATCAAGGCGGAGAATTATTTTGCCGCGGCCATTGAGATCGGCCGCGTGGGCCCAGATCAGATTCCTCCCAAGCGCACCCTCTGACCGCCATGTGGCGTCCCGCAAAACCCTTCGAGTAGAATAAAACGTCAGCCGAATCCGGCGGCGATAGGCCGCTCCCAAGAGGATAAATTTTGGCCACCAGCGGAACCGTAACCACCGAAGTACCGCAACTCCCCAGGCACAGGGTCAAGATCAAGAAGCCGGGGCAACGCGCCTGCAATGAGAAGGACGCCAAGGGCAAGTTCTGCGGCGGTCATCTCAAGCGCTGGTTCTACTCGGAAGACGTGCAGGAGCAGGCCTGCGGCGATGCCGAAAAGGCCTGGGGAAAAGATGCCGAGGTCTATCGCTGTGAGCATTGCAAGACGCTCTACTTGCCCAGTCCCGAGGAATCGAGTGGCATCAACGTTGCCGGCTCCGGACAAACGTCGGTGTTCGGGCTGACGATTCCGGGAAAAGAGAGGTAGTCCAGGAACCGCCGAGCTGTGCTCGGCCCGGATGGGCGCCGCCCGTCCCCACACATGCACAAGTGAAATCCTCCGAACTCATCCACGACTGGAACCTGGTTCATCCCGCTTCGCTGCGGCCGGTGGGGCCAGTCCTGCTCAACGATGAGACCCTGCGTGACGGCCTTCAGTCGCCCTCGGTGCGCGATCCTTCGATTGCAGAAAAGATTGCCATTCTTCATTTGATGGAGGCCCTGGGCATCAATTCTCTCGATCTCGGATTGCCCGGCGCGGGCCCGCGCGCAGTCGAGAGTGTGGAAGCTCTGGCCCGCGAAATCGTTCGGCACAAGTTGAAGATCAAGGCCAACTGCGCCGCCCGCACTCACGAGAATGACATCCGGCCGATTGCGGAAATCGTCCAGCGCACCGGACTGAATATCGAGGCGGCTACATTTCTCGGGTCAAGTCCCATCCGCCGCTACACCGAAAATTGGACCGACGATTTTCTCCTTCAGACCACGGAAAAAGCGGTGAATTACGGTGTGTCGCTCGGACTCGATGTCATGTACGTCACCGAAGACACCACCCGCTGCGATCCAGCCATGGTGAAGCGCCTGTATTCGACGGCAATCAACTGCGGCGCGCGAGCCATCGTCATTTGCGACACCGCCGGCCACGCCACGCCCATGGGAACGGTTGCGCTGGTTCGATTCGTCATGGAGGAGGTGGTCAAACCATCAGGTGAGAAGATTCGCGTGGACTGGCATGGCCATTGCGATCGCGGCCTGGCCATTGCCAACTCGATGGCCGCTCTGATTGCCGGGGCCGATTGCATACACGCCACTGCAATCGGAATCGGCGAGCGAGTCGGCAACACTCAAATGGATCAGATGCTGGTCAATCTCAGACTGATGGGAATTCCACCCTGGGATAATCAGGACCTCACCCGGCTGAAAGATTATTGCCAGGCAGTGTCGCGCGCCACAGGGGTGCCGATTCCCGCGAATTATCCCGTGGTGGGTGAGGACGCGTTCCGCACCGCCACCGGCGTGCATGCCGCCGCGGTCATCAAAGCGTACAAGAAGAACGACATCGAACTGGCCAACACCGTGTATTCCGGCGTTCCATCGCACTTTTTCGGACTGGAACAGGTGATTGACGTCGGCCCCATGAGCGGGAAGTCAAACATCCTTTTCTGGCTGGAGCGTCGCGGGATTCCTGCGGCTGAGGACGTCGTCGAAAGCATCTACAAACGCGCCAAAGCCTCCGATCACACGCTTAGCGAGGCAGAAATTCTGGAGTGCGTGGAGCAGGCCAAAGCACACTGAGCTGAGCGGCTTAAACTTCGAAAAAAATGGGCTAAAGTGGCGGCAGCACTTGCAAAGCAAACTGTACCTGCCCGGTTCCTGCAGTAGCTGTTCCCAGAATTGCCACGTCTCCCTCAAATCCTTCGGTGGTTGGTTTCCAACTTGCCAAGCCATTCAAGTCGGATTGCGCGCTGCTCAGGCTGTTGAACAGAATGACTGGCGAGGGATTATTGCCAATGTTTGTGTCTCCCGCTGAGATGATTGTCGAATCGCCTCCCGCCCGCTCGCCAGTGTATTGGAACGCGACACTCGTTGCGAGTACGGGGTTGGCGGGTGTAGACGAATCTGTCACCCGCACAACCACAGGTTGCAGAATCTGCCCAGCGCTCACCACCTGCGGACTTCCAGCCACCGCCTGGAGTTGCAATACTGAGGCGGCAACCGACGTTCCGAAGAAACTCAAGCAGGGACTGTTTCCCGACCCAACACACGCGCTGACCTGCACATCTCCAGCCATGGCCGCGATCTCCAACACAGTACTGGCATATCCGCTGGAGTTGGTGATGACCGTGGACGCACTTAGTTGGCCCGATCCCTTGAGAATCTGGAAATTGACGCTGCTGCCAGGGAGCGGAGATCCATTGGACAGCACGCGTGCGGTGAGGGTCACGTTCACCGTTGCGCCTTGCGCCACAGAGACATCTTGCGGAACCAGAGCAATGTCGAGTGCCGACTCCCTGCCCACCAGCGTAGTTTGTACCTGCTGAGGACTCGAATACGAAGCCGGAGCCAACTGCACGGTGATGGTCATCACACTGGCGGTCAGCACAGTGACGAAGCTGGAGGCTTGACCGGCTTCATCGCTAAGCACAGTGCAAGTGGTCGCGCCGGAGCATGCGGAAAAACCTGCGGCGGGGCTGGAAGTAAACACCACGCTCGCTCCCTGCACTGGAGTCACGCCATCGGGCGCGAGAACCCACACTTGAACCGGGTTCGGCGCCTGTCCGCCGACGGGTGTCGAGGGGTTGGGCAACGGGATCAGCAGCACCGTGTCGTTCGGTCCAGCGCCATAAGTCAGCACCCCACTGAGCACTGAATTCGCCAGCGTGGGAGGATCGGTCAGCCCGATATCTTGTACGCCGTCGGCCATGGGGGCCGCGGTCACCAGGATTTGGTCGGCCGAAATGGCCAGTGGCGGCGCAGTCACGTCACCGATTGTGACTCGGGTGTTCGATTGAAATCCTAATCCCGTGACTGCCAATGCAGTTCCGCCAGCCACGCTTGCGCGCGCCGGGTTTACTTCGTCTCCGTAGAGAATTCGCGTGAGATACCGGTAGTCGGGGCGGCCGTCGCCGCGGATGTCGGAAATTCCGATCACGAATCCCGAGGCGCTCAGCAGTTGAGCGTTTAGCATGGTCATCCCGAACACGGAAGAGTTGAACGCCGAGGGCGTATTTGCGGGCGCGGGCGAGTTTTGCGTACCCGGTATTCCCCACATCCCGATTACCGGCTGCGACTTGCTCTCCGAGGCTGCACCGGTCTCGTCCAAAGCAGTCACGAACACGGAGAGCGTTCGGTTCGCCTGGCCGTTAAACTGGAAATAGTCGATATCACCATAAGGATTGAATGAGGCCATCCAGTCGCCACCTAGGGGCACAGCGGCGGGCGCCTGGTAGCTGGTGGGCGGAAACGGGTCTTGTTTCTGCAAGGCGCTGCCTTGCATGAGGATGTCTTGCTCCGTATCGTTACCCAGGCTCACGCTTACAACGATCGGTTGCGACTGCCCCGAGGGCTCCACTTGCGACGGTCCGTAAGGCTCGAGCGCATAGGACCAAAAGGCGTCAATGCCCTCGACCGTTAGTTGAAATTGTGCGCTGGTGCCACCGTTTGGAATCTGCAATCCGCCCAGGTCGAAAAATCCCTCAAGCGTAGTGTCGTTCGATCCGAACTGATTCAACGGCTGCCCGCTGCTGTCGTTGAATCCGGTAACGAAGTTGCCGGCATTTCCGCAGAAGAGAAATCCGGAAACCGAAGCCGCCGAGATGGCGTGGGAGGGCAGCCCGGTCTGAGGATCGATCCACTGCGCGACCACATTCACTCCCTGCATGCCTTGGGCGGCTTGACCGCTCGATGTGGTGAAAAGCACATTGCCGTGAATGCGCGCAGTCTTCCCGCCAGTCACCGGATACAGCCGCGACAGCGCCGCCTGGTCGTCTATCTTGGGCTGGTAAGGATTGGGAAAACATAGCGTGATGGGAATACAGTTGGGCGGATCGGTCTGGTGCATCACCGGGAATCCGGCATAGTCATCCGGCGTCGGAGGCGGGTTGCCCGTCAGCACATTAAGGTTCAATTGCGACCAATCGAGTCCCAGCACCCGTCCCAGCACCCGCACCAGCCGGTACTCCACGTCGGGAAGCTGAGAGGACGTCAACGCGCAGTTGCCATTGATGACGACCAGAGCGTGCAGGAAGTTTGCACTGGTTCCAAGATTGTCGTCTCCGCCAAACGCCGCGTTATAGAAACATTCCGACGCATCGCCCGCGCCCTGTCCCAGCAACGCGTCGGTGACCGTACCATCTTCGTCGTACACCACTCCCAGAGGCGTTCCCGTGGCCGTAGGCTCGATGTCCGCGGGCATAGTGATGGTGCCATCAGGATTCACGTACACATTGGCGCCGCTGACATCTTCGGCGAGCTGTCCGCCATGAGTGGCGACGACGGCAGCGATCGGAATCGAAGTCCACTGGCTCAAAGCAGAGGCCACGAAGGCATCGGCAGCCGGTCCGGGAAGGATGGGGCTGAGATCGCCCTGGTCGGTGTAGTAGGTGATCGCTCCCTGGCTCCATGTCAGGGGCGTGCCCGCCAGTCCCGAATTGAAATAACTGACTCCGGCAATGTACTTCGGGCCGCCGGCCTGGGCTGAAGTCAGGAAGACCGCGATCAAAGTGATTACCGCGGCCCGTGGAAGAAGTGCATGCCCTAGTAAAGAAAGATGCTTCACTGCCATTCCTCCTCCGCGCTACGCAGAGTGCGCAAGAATTCGCCGGGACCCATGCGGACTGGTTCAGGCAATCGCGTTCGCGTCGGGAAGCCAACCTTGCGGGGTTCGATGATGACTTGTCCGCCCGGGTCCACAGGAAATCTTCCAGATGCGCCCCCCACCGGGCTGGTCAGCCCCAACTTGCTCGGCGGATAAAGAAACAGCATCACGCGTTCGCCGGGACTGTAGCGGTCCCCCGACTGCCACAGTCCCGCCCACTCGCGAATCACCAGGGTCTGCCCGGTGCGGGTGCCGCGCAGGCCCTGATTCACGTAAAACGTAATGCGCATGACCGCCGCGCTGCCGTTTGTCCGGGGCGCCAGTCGCTCCACCGCTTTCACCGTGCCGGAAAAGATGTAGCCCGCAGTCAAAGTGAGGGACGGCCGCTGAGGCGAGACGCGGATTCCCGGCGAATCCAGCGGCTTTACCGCTGTCGCCGGAAGCGAGCCAAGAAGGACCAACCCCAGAAGAAGACACTTACAGCGTAAGCACGGCATCGCAAGCCTCGTAAGCAGAGAGGAATCGAGGCCAGCCGTTGACGGGAGTGAGTGGATGTTAGACGCCGCAGGCGGAATGTTCTGTGAGCATCGTCACAGGGTGAGTGTGACGGATGAGCATTGGCGAGCCCCGGCGGCTACTTCCCCCTCCGCCCATGTCTCTCCGCTGACAAATAAGCTCCGCTCAGCAGCAGCAGTCCAGTAAGAAACGCCCAGAACATCAGGCTCGCTGACAAAGCAAACGGCCCATAGACTTCCTGGAAGTTCAGCCGAGGCAGCGCCAGGATGTAGGCATATTTCAGAATCTCCGAAAGCAATCCCATGATCACTGCTGCCGGCAGCACCGCCAGCGCCGGAACCTTGCCGTTGGGCAGCAGCCAATAGATCAGAAAGAAGATGGCAATACTGGTGGCGATGGCAAACACTTTCATGCTGATGAATCCCACCAGCCGCACCACGGCGATCCCGTGCCCAAAGGTGAAGCTCCGCAGCAGCACCACGTTTTCTGCGGTCAGCCCGATCGAGAGCAGAGCCAGCACGCCGCAGCCAAACGCCACTCCCAGCGCGATAAGTTGATTTCCCCAATAAGAACGATTGTTGGGGAAATGCCAGATGCGGTTCAACGCCACTTCCAGCGGCAGGAAGACACCGGTGGAAGTTACCAGCAGAATCAGCAGGGAGAAAATCTGTGTGCGCTGGCGCGCGCCCACCAGCGCGTTCAGGTTGCGGATCACGAAATCCTGGCCTGCGGGAAGACTGTCGCGCAGCAGTTGCACCACCACTTCGTACATCGCCGCCGAATGGAACACTCGCCGGATAAGCGTCAGCAACAACAGCACAAACGGAAAAAAAGAAAGGATGGCGTTGGCCGCCACCGAGAAAGCAAAGGTGTGAACATCGGTGCGCAACAAATATTTTGCGGTGGAAGCCAGCAGCCCAGAATAGGGTTCCGCCGAAGCCTTTGGTGGTAATGATCTTGCAGCCGCCTCAGTGGCCAATGGAATGGGATCAGTCAAGTGGATTTCGCCAATATTATCATAGACTTGCATGGAGTTCGCCCGGCAAAGAAATTCCTTCTGCCGCACCCTGGGCCCACCTGCCGCCGGAACCACGGGTCACATTCTGAATCGTTTCACTAACTGAAATTCTTCTCTTGCCAGAAAAAAACTTCCTGCTATTATTCTGTGCTCGTTGGCACAATTCAGTGCAACAGCGTTCCTAAGTTCAGGCTGATGTTGCGTGTACCGCCGTCGAAATTCGCGCCACCACGACCGGCTCCAGAGCTTTGCGCCGTGCTCTCTCCCCACGGCGGAAAACTCCGGAGCCTTTCTTGTTGCGCACGGGTTCAGTGGCGCGCGCAGCCGCGGCTGTTTTGTCCACAAGCTTTGAGGGGGTTGTGAGCAAGCGTACGCTTCGCTGGGCTGGTGGAGTTCCACACATAAAAGAGGCGAAAGGAGTTTTTTGTGAGAGAGAAGGGCACAGTCAAATGGTTCAACGGGGCTAAAGGATACGGATTTATCCAGCGCTCCACAGGGGAGGATGTCTTCGTTCATTTCTCCGCGATCCAAGAGAACGGTTACCGTACGCTGAACGAGGGCGAAACCGTAGAGTTCGATCTGCTCAAGGGACCCAAAGGGTTCCAGGCGGCCAACGTCGTCCGCGCCGCATAAGGCCTCGCTTCTTCCAATTTTGCCAACCCTCGCAGTAACCACTGCGAGGGTTTCTTGTGTTCGCCGGCAATCACAATCTTTGGCCGTCAGCCTGATGTGGGATCGCGGCACAGAACTCGAGAAACGAGTGCCGACCAGGCGGAAAGTTCCGCTTCACCGCACTTCCAGCGACACCAAATCCCCGCCCTCGGTTCCGACGGCCTTGTAGTTCACTGCAACCTGGCGGTTTGACCATGCGCAGGAGAATGTGTCTGCTCCGATCAGAGTCAACGATTTGTAATCCGGTGTCTTCAGCTTCAGGGTCTTCACTCCAGACGAGAACGTCACAACCGCGACCGGAGGCTGGGAGCAATCGACCGATACCAGTTTCCCCTTTAGGTAGTGAATGGACCTCTTGTCAATCACCGGCTCAGATGACGTTTCTGACATTTCATCACTCAAGTCGGTTGCGGTTGACTTCGCGGCCGGCACGGCTGTACCTGGCGGCTTGCTGGTTGGTGGCGCCGGCGTCGGTGCAGTCGCCGTCGCCGGAGCAGCAGTTGGCGCGGTAGCTTTGCGCACAGGAGGAATGCCATATTTCTTCAGGTAAGGCAGGTCTTGAAGGTCATTGCGCGCCGCGCTGGCCACTTGGGCATCCGAAATTGTACTTAGTTGTTGCAGCAATGCGGTGCCGGCGTCCCAATCTTTCGCCGCCAGATAGAGTCGCGCCATCTCCAGCAGGTAACTTTGATTTCTGGGAGCCAGCCGGATGGCTGCCGGCATTGTGTCCATCGCAGCATGAACGCTTCCACCCGACCGTTGCGCCCAGCCCAGCATGAAATACGCTTCGGCAAATTCCGGTTTCCATTCCAGGACCACATGCAGATCCTGCATCATGTTGGCCAGCCCCCTGACTTGCTGCCCACTGGACTGGGCCTCGCGGTACCGGGTCAACGCCATGTAGTAGCGCGCCCAGATGTCTCGATTGTCCAACTCTTCTGCCGTGCTGAACTCTTCCGTAGCCAGATCAAACTCGCCCTTTACCAGATGGTCCCAACCCAGGGCGCGATGGGCGATTGCGTTGTCAGTCGCAGGTTGTTTCGCGATCGTCTCGAGCAGTTCCCGGGCCTGATCATGCCGTTCGGGCAAACGCAGATCCATTTCTGCGATCATCGCCCGCGCATTGGCTTCGGGAATGTCAGTGGTGGTGACGCCGACGTCGTCATACGTGACCGGAGCCAGGGTGGGAGCCATCGGGCCGCTGGGCGCTTTTCCGGCTGCCGCTTGGAACAACGGAGAGACAGAGTGAAAATAGTCTTTCACCGCCTGATCCAATTGCGCGGCAGTCATGCCATAAGCCTTTTGAATCGCCTCTTCCACCGGAAGCTTGCCGTTCTGCGCCAGGCCGAAATAAGTCCCAGTCTCCGGCAGTTTGTTCTTATTGATGAGGTAATGCATCGCTATCCACGACTGCGCGTAGAACAAGGTTTGGCGGTCGTTCCCTGAACCGGCGGCGCTATCCGCTTTCGCGGTGAACAGGGCGGGAAGAGGCATCCAAGACGATTTGTTCAACAAGTCAACCAAAGCCTGCGGCGGGTTGCCGGTGCGCGTCAGCTTTCCCAAAAGACTTTGGCGAATTGCCGACATGGGTTCCGGATCGTCACCGATGTGCATCTGCTTGTTGTCCAGGTGAAGGCTGGCAAAGTACTCGGCGAAACCTTCGTCGAACCACGCTGGGGTGGGCGGATAGTTGTAGGTCAGGAGCAGCCTGCCGAATTCATGGGAAATGGCCCGCCAGTTATCTGCTTCCACCAGATCCAGGACAAAGAATTCCCGGTCCTCCCCTGCGATCGAGAAAGCGGCTTCAAAGAACGGCTTACCTTGAGGCGAGGGAGCGGCGTTGCCATATTCGTCGTCGCTCTTGAGGGCGATGATGTCGATGGGCAGAGACATGTTCACCCGAGGCCGCCCTAAGAGTTGGCCGAAAACGTCCCGCATCTGCTCGAAGCGCACTGCGACTTCCCGGCCCTGCTTTTCGTCGCCATCGGTTAGAACCAGAAAATGACTCGACGCGACTTGAATCCAGTGGGGCCCTGCGGCGAAAACCGGCGCAACCAGAGCTGCGACGGTCAACGTCAAGGCCACGAAAGGGCGGAAAATAGGCATGATTAAGCCGGCGAACCTGAAGTCATGCTAGCACGGGCTTTCATATCACAATGTCGAAAGCTTCTTCGCTGCCCACTTTGCATGCTCCGCCACTACCGGATCTTCGTCGGTTGCCAGCTTCTCCAGGGCGGGAACGAATCTTTGATTCTCGCTATTGCCCATGGCGATCGCAGCGTTCCGGCGCAGCCCGGTGCGCTTGGCGCGGCGAATGGGCGAACCGCGAAATGTGCCGCGAAATTCTTCGGCCGTCATCTCGGCAAGCCACTCCAGCGCTGGATTGACCATCCCGTCGCGCGGCTGAAATTCATCTGCGCCGCTGGCTGGAGCTTTGCGGTTCCACGGACAGACGTCCTGGCAGATGTCGCAACCGAACACGTGCCGTCCCATGCCTTCGCGCATTGCTTCCGGAATCTCCCCGCGCTTTTCAATGGTCAAATAGGAAATGCAACGGTTGGAATCGAGTTGGTAGGGAGCGAACAGTGCGTTCGTGGGGCAGGCATCAATACAACGCGTGCAGGTGCCGCAACGGTCTGGCGCCGGGAGGTCGGGAGTGAGTTCGAGCGAAGTGATGATCACGCCGAGAAAGAGCCATGACCCCATCTGTTGATTCAGAATGCAAGTGTTTTTCCCAATCCACCCCACGCCCGCATACTTGGCATAGACACGTTCCACCAACGGACCGGTGTCCACGTAGCACAGCGTTTGTAGCGCCGCCGTCTCGCTGGTTGTTTTCCGTAGGCGATTTTCGATCACTCGCAGCCGGCGCATCACAGCCTCGTGATAATCCTCCTTGCTCCAGGCGTAGCGAGATATCCATCCACGATCAGAGTCTTGGATCTGGGTCGAATAGGGATGCGAAGTGTTGTAGTTGATGGCGCAGACGATCACGCTGCGTGCCCAGGGAACTGCCGAGCGCAAAGACGCGCGCTTCAGATTGCCAGCTTCGTCACGCTTCTCAAGGTATTGCATTTCGCCGGCGTGTCCTGCGGCGATCCACTGGGAGAAACTGCTGAGTTCAGGGAAGTCGCGGACCGGCGCAATGCCAGCCAGCTCAAAGCCGACGTCTTTCGCAGCTTGTTTGACGAGGGCTGCTGTTTCGCTGACCGGTTTCAAAGCGGGCGCCCCCAAGCTAGCAACTTCATTATTTCAGCATTGGTGGCCGGAGTCACCGGCGGTTCGTCAAGCATGCCAATCGAAAATTGACGCGTTGCGAACCATTGCCTTTACGGCAGAAGAGCAGACGGAACGCAATTCATCCGCATGCTCCGCAGGAATTGACTTGGAAATCAAAATCATGGCCGTCCCATGTGTGATCGCCCACAAGGCAAGCGCCAGACTGGTGTGGTCCCCGGGAGATCCTCCCAGCCGCCCGGCCAGCTTGGCTTCCATCAGCGCCATGGTGGGCCGATGCTCCCTGATTGGACCCTGGGCGGGACGCGGAAGCTGGTATGCATGCTCATAAAAGAGCTCGTACTCGTGGGGATGACTCAAGGCAAACTCAAGATATCGCTCACAGGCTTCTTCGGCAGATTGGCAGGGACGGACGACGTCGGCGACATCCTTTTGTAAGCGCCGCAAAAGGGCATGCAAAATGTCCCGCCGGTCCTTGAAGCGGCGGTAAACGGCAGGAGTGTTGGTGCCTGCGGCTTTGGCTACGGCGCGCATGGTGAGGGTTTTCTCCGCGCCTTTTCTCCACAACTTGCCGGCGGCGTTCAAAATGCGTGCTTCGAGATCCGGATCAGGGTGCCGTGGCATGCTAAGATCCTCGGTCACTAAAACGTTTAAATATATGTTGACAGCGTAAACGTAACACTGTATACATAATGAGTATAGGTCCTTTCCGGCAGTTTGCAAGCTCAATTCAGGAGTTCACAGATGTTTTCCTGGGAAAATCCAGACGACAGGGTGGCCATTGTCCAAATGAACGGGGAACTGCGCCACGCGCAATTGGAACTACTGAGCGCGCAATGCGCCACTCATCAGCTTCGCCTCCGTTTTTCCACCGATGACCTGGCCCGTTATGGCCAGCCCGAAGTCTTGCGAAAAGCCATTGCCGCCGCCAGCGACCTGAACGATTACTACGCCTCCATCGAAAAACTCATTCCGCGGGAGGCGGCAGGGGCCAATGCAGGCGGGGCGACCTTGGATCAAGAACAGATCCTTGAAGCCACGACACGTGTTTTGGCTTACTTGCGCGAGCAGCGCACCCGCTACTATGCGGGCGGTGAACCTCTCAGTGCTGCGCACAAGGCCGTTATGCGGCCGTTCTTTTCCCCCGGCATCCTTGACCGAGTCAGGGTTGTAGAACTGGGCGGGGCAAGAATTACGAATCCGCCGTTCTATTCCGACGCGAAGGCTCGCGGCTTCGTCAACCTGCCACAGATCACGCACATGCCGTCTCTGACCTTCATCGATGTGGTGGTGTTCAATGAGAGAATCACGGAGCGGGCGCTGTTTCACGGATTGGTGCATGCGGTCCAGTTTCAAATCCTTGGACCGGACCGCTACACGCTCGCTTTCGTGGATGGGTTTCTCAGAACGAATTCGCACTTCACGGTGCCCCTGGAGGCCCACACCTTCGCCTTGGAGTCGAAGTTTGTACAGAGCCCAGCCGAAGGCTTTTCGGTGGAAGAGCAGGTTCGGGGCTGGGTAAGGGAGCGGCGGTACTAGGAAATCCGAGCGTAAAGGAAATTCATGCCGCTTGCGGTTTGAAGATCATCCCCAGGCTGGTCTTGCCATTCATTACCACTACCAACGGCTCGGCGAACCGCAGGTGCCGCACGCAGCCTCGCTCCTCGACGGCGGGTTGCGCGCTCAGCCACAGCCAGTCTACAAAGCCTTCTCCCACGTCCGGGTTCACGGTGAAATACCCGACCTGAAATGCGGTCAGGTTCTGGAAGAAATGGCTGCCCTGCGATGGGGTCACACGGAAATCCCGGAACCCTGCCTCAACAATGACCCGGGCTCCGGAAATCTCGGCCCACTCCACTGGAATTCCCAGCCAGGGATCGTTGGACCCCCAGCGTCCGACGCCAATCAGCAAATACGGCACACCGGTCTCGCCCAGCTTTGCGTTCAGTTGAGCCACACCCTCGGCTACTTCCTGACTGCGCGCCCGCTCAAAGCGATGGAAATCGACAACCACGACGTCGCGTAGATCTTCGAGCCGTCCGTTCCCCAGGACTTTCATGCTTTGGCAGACGAGCCGGTCCGGACTTACATCTTCCATGCGCAGCTCTTCACTCTCGCGCGACAGCACCAGCGGACGAACCTGGAGAAAGCCAAACTCGGCGGGCTCATCGGGATGCTTCGGCAAACACACCGCAAACTCGATCTCGACCGGCCGTCCGAAGGCGTCTTCCCCGATCTTGGTAAGGCGCTCCAGAATTCCGGGCAGCGGAAACACATCATGTTTAAGGATCGCGGCAAAGCTCACGATGCGGGTTCCGGGCCGGCTGATGCCGTCATACACAATGTGATTGTCGGCGGAATAAGTGGAAGCCAAATTGTGGAGGGTTTCGTCGCTCTCCGCGGCATCGAGACCGAATTGCACCTCCCGCAAATCAGCCAGAGGGTCCTCTTGACGCTCCGCATGACTTAACTCCAGCGCCCAAAACTCCCGCTGCGAGTTGGCCAGAATGTCCTCCACGGAAGAGAACTGCATCAGGTGCCGTGGATAACGAGGACAAAACGTCAGACACTTGCCTCCATCCACGACTGCGCGCCCCAAACCCAACGCCACTGCCGCAATTCCGTCGCTGTAGTTCATGGGCGGCACGGGATAGAAGTTATGCGAGCGCACCACGCCGGAGAAATCGGGATAGAACCGCTGTCCATGGATGGCCCCCACCACTTGTTGCAGGATCACCGCCATCTTTTCTTCTTCCAGGCGATACGGTGTGGCCCGCACATAAGCCTTGGCATGCGAGCTGAAGGTGGAAGCGTAAACCCGTTTGATCGCCTCCATGAGCTGCTCCAGGCGGATCAAGAGATCAGGATGCTGGTTGCCCAGCATGAAGGTCTCGTAGACCCCGGTGAACGGCTGGTATTGTGAATCCTCGAGCAAGCTCGACGAACGCACGGCCAGTGGGTAGCGCACTTCCGCCAGGAACGCCAGTAAATCGTCCCGCAGCCGGGCGGGGAATGCTGCCGCCAGAAATCGCTGCAGGATCTCGTCGTCGTCGTTCGAGTTCATGGCGAAGTCGAGCAGGTTGTTCTCGCTCAGAAAGTCGTCAAACACATCGGTTGCCAGCACCACACTGGGCGGCACGGCGATGCGAACGTTGGGGAATCGTCGCGCGATCCGATGGTTGTGCAGCAGATGACGGACGAAGGCAAGGCCACGCGCTTTTCCCCCCAAAGAACCGCCGCCGATCCGCAGGAAATAGTTGTCGCCAGATTGGAAAGTCGCGGGATTGAAATCGCCGATCAGAACTTGACTCTGCTCGCTGCGGTAATCGGCGATGGAGTTGATCAGGTCGTGGCGCAGACCTTCGAGCGAAGGGAAATCGGTGACCTTTCGTGGACGAAGTCTCTGCGCCAGGGCAAATTCAGTGCGGGCCCGCAACCAGCGGGAAAAATGGTTTCGTTCGCTGTGGAAGGCAATACTTTCGGCGGGCACTTCGGCCAGCCGGGCTTCGAGTTCGTGCAAGTCGCCGGCACGCGCCACTTCCGTATTGTCGGGCAAACGGAAAACAAAGTCACCAAAGCCCAGATGCTCGGTCAGCAGCCGGCGTAGGTCTCGCAACAACGTCGGCGACCGTTTACGCAGGAACGAATAGCCTTCGGCGTTCGCCCGCGCCCGGAATTCGGTGCGGCTGGATTGCAGCACGATGGGAACGTCGGGCACTTTTTCTTGTACCCGGCGCGCCAGCTCGAAACCAGCCTCGGTGCTCAACTCGCCGCCCAGCGGAAATTCTACGTCTGAAACCACGCCCAGCAAGTAGTCGCGATACTCCATGGCCTGCTGAAGCGCGTCTTCATAAGTGGTACTGAGCAGAATCTTGGGCCGGGCCCGCATGCGCACCAGTTTGTGCGCCACATTCAGCCCTTCACTAATGATGCGGCGGGACTGGGTGATCAACTCGGTATAGATTGCAGGGAGAAAGGCCGAGTAATAGCGAATGTCGTCTTCCACCACCAGAATCACCGGCACACCGATGGTGCGAGTGTCGTGAAGAACGTTGCGTTTGTCTTCGATGTAGCTAATGATCGAAATCAGAATGCGAACGTTGCCTTGCCAAAGGAAGATCGACTCCAGGTCGGTGGTGGGATTGCGCTCCACAAAATTCTTGATCTCACGATAGTCGTACGCCAGCACCACTACGGGCACATCGAGTCCGGCGGCTTTGACTTCGCGGGCCAGTTGCGCGGCGCCCATGTCTTCGACTTCCAGGTTGGTCACGATGAGGTTGAAGCGCGGCTGGGAGCGAGCCAGCGTCAGGGCCTCGGCGCCGCTGGAAACATGAGTGATGCCGGGAATCTGCTGCAAGTTGAGTTCAAGCGACTCGCCGATCAGCAATTCGTTGAGGCGGCCATCTTCGCGCAGGATGAAAGAGTCGTAGAGGCTCGAAACCAGCAGAATGTCCTGCACCCGGAAGGGCATCAGGTTCTCGAAACCCTCGAAGAGGCGTTCGGGATCAACGATGGGGTCGGGAGTGTTGGTTAGGGCCATGACGGCTGCGCGAAGAGCTAATCATACTCGCGTGGGGACAGCCGCCCACGGCTGTCAGGCCGAGCTAGAAAAGTGATGGCTTGCCGCCGCAGGCTTCTACAGCATGCTTAAAGGCTTTCGCAAATCTGACGACGTAGTCATTATCGATGGAATCTAGCGAGAAGGTGAGAGAAGTGTCGTCGGCTTTGGAGTCGGCTTCGGACTCCCCGGAAAGTTTAGTCGTTATCCTTTTCTCATCGTTTCGCGTATGTATGCTAATAAGAGAGGGCACATCAGGGCGGAGATGCGGCCCTTTTGTGAAGGTTATGTTGGTCGGGTCGATGTCGCCGAGGACAAAGAGGTAGTCCACACGATAAGTTTTATTGGGCTCCGGGGCGGGTTCGCCGTTGATGTATGGCTCTTGGTGCGTTGAATACGAAAAATGCACTTTGCAGCCGACAAAACTTTCAAGCCTCACGGAACGCATCTCATGGCCGACCGTGTAGCTCCCGGCGCCGCTTTCCAGCGAAGTCTGCATCCAACGCAAGGTCTCCTTTAATGTGGGACTGTCCTGACGCTGGGATTGTGCAACTAGTGGCGACACTAACAGAACGATCAAAGCCGTCAGGGTTCGGCAGGTCGTCATTTCATTCCTCCTCGATTACCCAATGTTGGAGGTAGCTGATGAGCCATCGGTGGACGCTATGGCGAGTGCTAACCCCGGGACTCAAAACCAGCGGGGGTGGAACCTTCTCCACCCCGCATGATACTCCGACACGTTGCGAGCAATGTCCCTAGAGAAAGGCGGAGAGGATGGCCGGGTAAATAGAGGGGTAGTATGTCAAAGATTGACATCCGGACTGTCTGGGCGTAGGTTGGGAGGGAACAGCGTTGCGCGCCAAGGGGTGGACCCATGGATCAGATGAACGTATCGATTACCGAACGTCTTGCCGGCTACGTTCGCCAGAAGGTGAAGAGCGGCCGGTACAACAACGCAAGCGAGGTAGTGCGCGAGGCCTTGCGGCGGATGGAGGACGAGGACGCACGGGCCGTGCGGCTGGCGAAGCCGACAGTGGAAGACATCCTCACGGACCTAACCGGGCAGCAGATCGAGGGCATCCGGCAGCGGGTCCGGGCCGGCATCGAAGCCATCGATGCGGGTGAATATGCGGAATATCAAGGACGAGAAGGATTGAGGAAGCTGGCAGATGCGGTGAAGGAGCGGGGGCGAAAACTTCTTGCCCGGGAACTCTCCAAAGCATAGCGTCGGCATCCTGTCAGGTCCCTAGCTGGCGCGCCCAGCTGTGCAGCCGCAGCGGATCCCAGCCCTACCAAAAAGGCAATGCGCTATCGGGTCACAAAGCAAGCGGAGCAAGACCTCGACGAGATTTATGTTTATTGGGCAAGGCGCGCGAGTGCAGAGGTTGCGGACCGCCTGATTGATGGGATCGCGGACCGCTTCTGGCTGCTCGGCGAACATCCCGATGCCGGGAGACCTTCGGAGGACATCGCTGCCGGGGTGAAGATCTTTCCCGCAGGAAAATACCTCATCTACTATCGCGCTACGCGCTGGGGAACCGATATTCTCCACATTTTTCACGGCGCTCGGGATCAGGGACAAGCTTTCAAGGCGGCGCGAAAGCGAGTCTGAGTTTGGCTGCCACGCGCGGGGCAGCCGCCCACACGCCAGAGTTCCCTCGGACGGGGCTGGGCTAAGAAAGGAGCCGCTCTAAGTCGCGGTCTCCGTGCACAATGCGGAGGACGAACACTTCGTCGTCGTCGAACCGGTAAAGAGCAGATGCTTGGGAAATCCTGGGATTGTCATCGGCTGCGGGCGCGCTCGCGGAGCGCGGAGATCAGGCCTTTGCGGCGAATTTCGGCCAGTGGAATCTCGATTTTCGGTCCCTTGGTGGCGGCGACGAGTTCTTGTTCGAGATTGCCGAGGCGGCGTTCCTTGTCCTGGCGAATCAGTTCGCGGACATACTCGCTGGGCGTACCCCAGTCGCCCGTCGCAACTTGCCCTTCTACATACTCCTTGAGGGCTTCGGGAAGAGAGATGTTCAGGGAGGTCATCGGCATAGCTTCATAATATGACAGATTATGACGATACGCAAGAATGTCGCTGGGTGTGGCAAGTGGGCATCAGGTTCTCGAAGCCATCGAAGAGGTGCTCGGCGTCGACGATGGGGTCGGGGGTGTGGGTGAGCGACATGTCAAGAGGCCAAGAAGTATCTTCAACGCTGCTTATTCAAGGGATGCCGAAGTGCATGAACGCACCCATCACCCGTCAACGCGTAAATCTTCTTATCCCTCACGCCCACTAGGGCTACGCCGTTGCGCGGGTCCGTGGTTGTCTTGAGCTGGCAAAGCACAGTTCCGTCTCTGGCGTGAATCAGATCAATCCCATGTAGGTGTGACAAATACAAGAGTCGGGTTGCCGGGGCATATCTAAAAGAGGAGCAGAATTCCACGAACGTCGTGGTTCGCTGGAGGCCCGATTTCGTTACCAAAAATGTCAATCTGCTCGGTTCGGTTTTGCCGGGCGGTTCGGGGCTGCGAGTTGCGGACTTGGGCCAAAACGTCAGAACAATAGCTCGCGGTGTGCTATCAGCTTGATAGACTTTTTCGTCTTTCCACGAAAAGCGACGCTGAAGTCTTCCCGTACGACCGAGCAGGTACAAAGAATCGGAAACCGCGAGAACGGAGTCCCCATGGACCAGTGGTCCAAAGGTCGACGGGCCGTCCAATTTCTGTTTCCATGCCGTTTTCCCCGAACGAGCATCGTATGCTAGAGCGGTCCCTGCGTTCGTTGAAACTATCACCAAACCGTCCAACAGGACCGGCGTGGAATTGACGTCACTGTTGCGGGCCCTGTTCGCATGCCGTCTCCAAATCGTCCTGCCGCTCTCGGCGTCAAGACAATGGAGGTAGCCCTTTCTGTCTCCAATGTAGACTCGATTTTCATGCGCCGATGGGGACGAATAAATTGACTCTCCGTCGGTACCGTATGGGGAGAACGACCAAAGGATTTCCCCAGAATCGGGCTGCAGCGCAAAAAGCGTATTGGAACTCTTCACAAACAGCCGTCCGCCGCTGAGGTAAGGAGACGCGCCTCCGTACTTGTGCAGTTCACGTCGCCAAATCAGTTTTCCACGGTCGCGTTCCAAGGCGCAGATTGCGCCCGGCGCAAATACCGAAGCGTAAACGCGGTCCTTCGTTGCGAGTGGATTGGGACGGGTGTTTGAAGGTGGAAGCACGGCAAACTGTACGTCGGGAAGTTTTGTCCTCCAGACCGTGAGATCTCGAAAGCTAAACGTTGGCGGGCGATTCTTTTGCTTAGAAGGCATTCGACAATAGCACCACGTTCAAAAGCTTGCGGGGTGGAACGTGCTTCCACCCCGCATCTTATCCACGCGAGACGTTGCGAGCAACGTCTCTACAGGACGCGGGCGAGGGCGCCCGCGCCACACAGAGTAGCCACACAACCGCTACACCAAGCCCTGATCCAGCATGGCATTGGCTACCTTCAGGAAGCCGCCGATGTTGGCGCCGTTCACTAGATTGCCCGGGGTGCCGTATTTCTCGGCCGTCTCGAAGCAGTTCTTGTGGATGGCGATCATGATTTTGTGCAGCCGATCGTCCACTTCCTCGCGCGTCCAGCTCAGCCGTGCGCTGTTCTGGGCCATTTCGAGGCCGGAGGTCGCTACGCCGCCGGCATTCGCAGCCTTCGCCGGTCCGTAAAGAATCTTCGCATCCAGGAACAGCTTGGTGGCTTCGAGCGTGCTTGGCATGTTCGCGCCTTCGGCAACCAGTTTGCAGCCGTTCTTGAGCAGGTTCTCGGCGTCGCGCTTTTTGATTTCATTCTGCGTGGCGCTCGGGAATGCGCAATCCGCCTTGATGTTCCAGATCGGGTTGTGCTCCAGCTTGATGTCCGTGGGCATGAACACGCCCTTCTTGAACTTATCCGTGTACTCACGGATGCGTCCACGGCGGACATTCTTCAGTTCCATGATCCAGGCCAGCTTCTCGCGATCGATGCCATCGGGATCGAAGATCACGCCATCGGAATCCGAGCAGGTGACCGGTTTCGCACCCAGATCGAGCAGCTTTTCGATCGTGTACTGGGAAACGTTGCCGCTGCCCGAAACCAGGCAGAGCTTGCCTTCCAGGGTTTCTTTGCGGGTCTTCAGCATTTCGGCGGCGAAGTATACGCAGCCGTACCCGGTGGCTTCGGGACGAATCAGCGAACCGCCCCAGGCCAGGCCCTTGCCGGTCAGGACGCCGGTGAACTCGTTGCGCAGCCGTTTGTACTGGCCAAACAGGAAGCCGATTTCGCGGCCACCCACGCCAATGTCGCCCGCCGGCACGTCGGTGTCGGGGCCGATGTGGCGTGACAGTTCGGTCATGAAGCTCTGGCAGAAGCGCATGACTTCGTTGTCACTCTTGCCCTTGGGATCGAAATCCGAACCACCCTTGCCGCCGCCCATGGGGAGCGTGGTCAAGGAGTTCTTGAAGACCTGTTCGAACGCCAGGAACTTCAAGATGCCCAGATTGACTGAGGCATGGAACCGCAATCCGCCCTTGTAGGGGCCGATGGCGCTGTTCATTTGAATGCGGAAGCCGCGGTTGACTTGAATTTCGCCGCGATCGTCAAACCAGGGCACGCGGAACATCAGGACGCGCTCGGGTTCGGTGATCCGCTCCAGGATCTTCGAAGAACGGTACTCGGGATGCCGTTGCAGCACCAGGCGGAGAGAATCCAGCACTTCCTGGACTGCCTGGTGGAACTCGGGCTCGGCCGGATTCTTGGCTTTTACGGTGGTTAATACTTCTTCAATGTAATCGCTCGGTGACTTGATTCCGGGCGGTGTCATAACGCTCATAATAGTACCCTCCAATGTAGGTAAGAAGACTTTGCAACCCTCTATTTAAGGCTTAAACGCTTAGATGCGCTGTGACTCGGGTCACCCGAGGTCGTGATAATCGTACTGCGAAAACCAGCGAAATGGGGGCTCTTTCTTGATGCCGTAACTCGGAAGCAACCCGCTTCCCGTGAGGGAACAAGGTGCGCCGAGAGGGGTCCCCGTACCACCCCTTTTCGCCGTAACTCGTTGTTCCAGAATGGGAAGCGACCGGAGTCAAAAATCAATTTATCCGGTTCGGGAATGGCGAGGCGGGCATAAGCTCGAAAAGACAGAGCCACGCAGTTCTCCCCGCGTGTCCTCCAAAATCTCATCTAGGAAGGAGAAACAAATGCCGCAAACCACTGCCATTCAAATCTCGATCATCAATGCCAGCACGGTGCTGACCGACACCGAGATTCGTCCGGTAGTCAACGCCCTGCAGCAACAAGTCACTAACGACTTTCGTCCGGCATGGGGAATCGACGCTGAGCTTACCTTTGTTCCGACCGGCGCTACTCCGCCGATTGGTACCTGGTGGCTCACCATTCTTGACGATTCCGATCAGGCCGGCGCTCTCGGCTACCATGACCTTACACCCGACGGCCTGCCGTTGGGCAAGGTCTTCGCCGCCACCGACCTGAAGTACGGCAATAGCTGGACGGTCACCGCCAGTCATGAACTGCTGGAGATGCTGGCCGACCCCAACATTAACCTGACGGTGTTTGTGCAGAACGAGAACACCACCGGCAGTCTCTATGCCTATGAAGTTTGCGACGCCTGCGAGTCCGACGCGTTTGCCTACAAGATCGGCAACGTGCTGGTGTCGGACTTTGTGTTTCCCTCCTGGTTCGAAGATTTTCGGGTCGAGGGATCGACCCAATTCGACCAGACCAACAACATCTCAGAACCCCTGGAACTGGTCTCTGGGGGATACATCGGAGTGTTCGGAGTAAACGACGGCACCGGATGGCAGCAGATCACCGCCCAGAAGACGCCAATCGACGCACAGCACCGCGGCAACGTGGGCAGCCGTCGCGAGCGGCGGCGCACTCCGCATACGCAATGGGTGACTAGTCACACCTACAAGGAGATCACTCACCGGGCGACGTTGTACCGGGAACGTCTGCAACAGGTGGTCGCGCGCAAAGCTGCGGCTTGAACTTCTTGTGATTTAGGTAAAGGCCTCACGCGGCAGCGTGGGGCTTTTTTCTGTTCGAGAATCTACACGCCCAGCTTCTTGACTTCTTCCTGATAGTACTTGCGGTAGAGGATGTCCCACTCCTGGCTGCCTTCGAGGATGGTGCGTTTCTGGTTCTCGATCTTGTGCCGGGCAGACTGATCGATTTTCTCTTCCTGATTGAGCAGTTCTTCCATCACTCGGCGCACTTCGAGGCGGATGGTATTGCGGTCTTCCACGAAGTCCAGTTCGTTCACTTCCGCGAGCGCCTCGGTAACCGCGTGCGCGACCTTGTTCACTTTGTCGCGGCTGATTCTCACAGCACCGCCTTGTATTTGCGCACCAGTTCGTTCTTCACCTTGCGGAACATCTCCTGATAGTTGGCGCCGGTTTTCTGCATCTCGGAGGAATAGGCCTCCAAAATGACGCGCACCTCATCATTGATGCGGTCTTCGAGGGTGAATTCCTCGAGCATGGCGGCATGCACTATTTCCGTGACCAAGGGCACGGCCTTGGTCTCAATGAATTTGCCCGCAATTATTTTTTTGGTGACTTCGCGGGCCAGATAGCCCACATATTCTTTCGACAGAAGCATGAGCGGAGTCAGGAGTTGCTAAGAAACATTTAGTGTAGCACAGGCAGCAGGTAGCACTCAGCCGTCAGCATTCAGCCAAGCGTGCCCCTGTTCTGCACGCGACGGCTGAATGCTGAGTGCTGACGGCTGAATGCTGGATTCTCCTGACACCCACCCTCTTTCCGGCATACAATACCCCAATACTTCAGAAATCCTTATGTCGCCGCAGCCTGACGATCTCGCCAGCCTCAAAGATGACATGATCGCCTTCGTCGAGGGCCACGGACTGCGCCGCTTCCCTGGGTTGATCGACTACGAAGAAGTGCAGTGCGTTCCCTGGAAGTCGGCGGACAATCCCGACGGATGGAAAGATTTTGTGGAACTCGCCAAGGCCGCGGGCGCGCCGTTTCTGATCATGGATTCCTGGCGACTGGAGCGCGAGGAACTCGATGTCATGATCCAGCGCCTGAGCAACGCCGAATTCAGCAACGACGAGGACATCGAAGAGGCGCGCTGGCTGCGCACCTACGTCGGCAAGACCGGCTTCGTGCAACTCGGGTTCGCCCACCAGGGCGTAATGATGGTGTATGAGGCCTCCACTGCGTGGTACGACCGCTATCAGGGAATACTGGAGATGGCGGAGGACTTTAGCGGAATGCCCATCGACGAGCCCGGCCTGGACGACGAACCGTAGAAGGTTTTCTTGGTGATGCGGAGCCTGCCCGGAGCGCAGTCGCAGGGTGTCCTTTGTGGTTTCTCCATCTACAATCAGAGTCGGCGATGAGGTGGGTTCACAGAACGGCGGATGCAGCGCAATCCGAAACGCTCGCCGGCCAACTGCGTGCTTTCCCTGGCCTGCGGCTGGGCGATGAAGCCGCCACCATTCTCGCTCACCTGTTGATCATTCGTGGGATCACTGACCCCGAAGCTGCCGAACGTTTCCTGACTCCCTCACTGAGCCATCTTCATTCGCCCTATCTGATGTTAGGCATGCAGGCCGCCGTCGATCGCATCGACGCCGCCATCGAACGCAAAGAAGGCATCCTTATTTACGGCGACTATGATGTTGATGGCACGACGGCCGTCGTCATCTTGAAGACGGCGATCGAGCTCTGTGGCGGCGCCCCCGACTTTCACGTTCCGCATCGCATTAAAGAAGGCTACGACTTGCGCGGCGACGTCATCGAACGAGCCGCGGCGGCTGGCATTCAGCTCATCATCAGCGTCGATGCGGGCATTCGTGCCTTCGCTGCCGCAGAAACCGCGCGGCGTCTCGGTGTCGACCTGATCGTTACCGACCACCACTTGCCCGGTCCCGACGGCGCCCCTCATGCGCTCGCTGTGCTGAATCCGAATCAGCCGGGCTGTGAGTATCCATGCAAGGCGCTTTGTGGCGCCGGAGTTGCTTTCAAGCTGGCGCAGGCTTTGATGGAACGGAGGCTGGCGCATCGCGATCAGACGGCTCTGCTCAAGTCTTTTGCGAAGATTGTCGCCATCGCCACCATCGCCGACTGCGTGCCGCTAACCGGGGAGAATCGCGTGTTCGCGAAGTTGGGGTTGGAAGCGCTGCGCTCGGCCGTCAATCCCGGGCTCAAAGCTTTGCTCGAAACCGCGCAGGTGAGCGGGCGTCCTCTCACTTCCGGCGAGGTCGGATTTCGGGTCGCACCCCGAATCAACGCTGCCGGACGCATGGACATTGCCGCCGATGTCATCGAGCTTTTCAGCACGAAGGATCCCGCTCGCGCCCGCGAAATCGCCGCCAAGCTTGATCAACTGAACTCCGAGCGCCAGGAGGAAGAACGCCGCATCCTCGACGCGATCGCGGCTCGTTTCGAGGAAGACCCCACGCTGCCCGCGTCGTTTTGCATCGTGGTTGACGGCGAAGGCTGGCATCGCGGCGTCATCGGCATAACGGCGACTCGGGTTGTGGAACGGTACGGCCGCCCTACGATCGTCATTTCCCGCGAGGGCGAAGAGGCGCATGGATCAGGCCGCTCCATTCGCCCGTTTCACCTGCTTAACGCGTTGGAGTCTTGCTCGCACCTCTTCACCCGTTTCGGCGGACACTCTCATGCCGTGGGATTCTCTTTGCCGGCGGCGCGGGTGCGGGAGTTGCGCGCTCATCTTGATCTTTACGCTCGCGCCTGCCTGACGCTTGCTGATTTCGAACCCGTTATCAACATTGACGCCGAGCTTGAACTCGGCACGGTGACGCCGAAATTGTTCGAGGCTCTTGGCCTGATGCAGCCTTTCGGAAGCGGCAACTACGAACCGGTCTTCGCCGCTCGCAATGTACGGCTGATGGCGCCACCGCAAATCATGAAAGAGAAGCACGTCCGGCTAAAGCTGGCTTGGAACGGAGAGGAATCGAATGACCAGGCCAGTCTGATGACGCCGCGCTGCCATCCCGATTCCGCCGCCATTCCCCGCCGTGCTGAGAACTGGCGAAAATCTGTCGTCTATAAGGCTCTGGGATGGCGGTTGGCGGAGCGAGTGCAGCAGGCGCAGCTTCTTCCGGGCGATGTCATCGATATTGCGTTCACGCTTGATCACAATGACCATCCTGATTTCGGCGGCCTGGAACTCTCGCTAAGAGATTTCACTCCGCACCGGAACGCTGTGCCCGAAACTGCTGAAGAACCCACCGAATCCGCATTGAGCGGGCGCTAGAACCTTATCGCTGTCCTGGACTCTCCACCCGAAGCGTTTCCTCGACGGTTTCTGTAAACTTGTCTTCAGATGTCTGTTTTCATCACCCGTTTGCGCCGCTGGTTTGCCGCCGGCGCCATTGTCCTCGTGCTGCTGGTCGGAGGCGTCTATTTCTATGCCCGATTGCGGGTGCGGAATGCGCTGAAGCAGGTTCCGGAGAGGATCGGCGTCGAAATTCAGCAGAGCGCCACTGGCTTCACCATTTCGAAATCCGAGCAAGGACGCACCTGGTTCAAAATTGAAGCCAGCAAGGCAGTGCAGTTCAAGCAGGGGGGGCGAGCCCGTCTGCACGACGTGACGGTCACCATCTATGGGCGCGATTCCAGCCGCTATGACCGCATCTCGGGCGCCGATTTCGACTACGACCCGCAGGCCGGCGATGTGACCGCGATCGGCGAGGTGCAAATCGACCTGGAGGCGAACCCGGGAGGCACTGCCGACCCCGATCAAGCCGCCCCAAGCGGCCTTAAGAATCCGATTCACCTCAAGACTAGCGGTCTGGTTTTCAACCAGAAGACCGGCGACGCTTCCACCAAGGAACGAGTCGAATTTAGTCTGCCGCAAGCCAGCGGCTCAGCGGTCGGAGTCCGCTACCTGGCCGGAACCGGCGAACTCATGCTCGAGTCCCAGGTCAACATCCTGACCGGCTCAACCGGCGTGACCGTGACTGCCATGCGGGCAACGGTCATGAAGCTCAAGCATCAGATCTGGCTTGACCACCCGCGCTTGAACACGACTGCGCGGCAATGCCAATCCGACCAGGCCAGCTTATTTCTGCGTCCGGATAATCGGATCGGTCGCGTCCTGGCTACCGGCAACGTAATGATCCAGACAGATGCTGATCCGGCATCGAAGGCGCAGGGCGATCAGCTCGAACTCCTCATGGGCGAAAAGCGGGAAGGGTTGCGCACGGCGATTCTTTCTGGAAACGTGACTGCGGAAATGGCAGGCGCTCAACCGATGCAGGCTAGCGCGGGACGCGTGGTGCTCGATTTCGGCAGTAGGAATCAGGTCACCAAAGTTCATACCGAAGAAAATGTCAGACTGGTCCAGCACCAGACTTCATCCGATGCAGCGCACCCTTCGCAGGATCTGGAACTGACCGCCTCAGCCGTGGATTTCTTGCTGGCCGGCAACGGCCACCTTGATCACGCCGAAACCTCGGGTGCTGCCCAGATTGCCATTCATCCTGCCGGATCGGGCGATGGGCAGGAGACTTTGGTGACGGCGGGCAAATTTGAAGCTCATTTCGACAACTCCGGCCAGCTTTCGACTGTTCATGGCGCTCCCGATGCGCGAATCGTAAGCAAGAACCCCGGGCAGCAAGATCGCGTCAGCACCAGCCGCACGCTCGATGCTACTTTCCAGCCTGGACGCGGCATCGAATCCCTGGTTCAGCAGGGAAATGTCGCCTACAACGACGGGGACCGCAAAGCTTGGAGCGACTTGGGCCGCTACACGACTGCGGACCAGATCTTGATTCTCACCGGCTCGCCTCGCGTCAGTGAAGGTGGCATGACCACGACCGCCCAGACCATGCGGCTGGACCGCACTAGCGGAAACGCATTTGCCGAGGGCGATGTCAAAAGCACCTATAGCGACTTGGCGCCCCAGCCTAACGGAGCGCTCTTAGCTTCTTCCAGCCCGATTCACGTCACCGCCCACTCGATGACGGTGCATCGCGCGTCGGCGACAGCGCTCTACCGGGGAGGGGCGCGGCTGTGGCAGGACGCGAATATCGTGGAAGCGCCGGCAATCGATTTCGATCGCGACCACCGCTCGTTGGTGGCACAAGGGATGCCGACACAGCCTGTATCTACCGTTCTGGTGCAAACCGACGCTCACGGAAACTCCACCCCTGTGACCATCACTTGTTCCCGGCTGACTTATGCGGACGACGAGCGCAAGGCCCATTTTGAGGGCAACGTCCTAGCCAGGCAGGCAGACATGACCACTACTGCCCGGCAAATGGACGCGTTTCTACAGGCTCGCGGGCGAGCGCTCGGCAACCGATCGCTCAGCGCAGGAAAACTCGACAAGATTGTGGCGACAGGAGATGTGGTGGCCACGCAACCGCAACGCCGAGCCGAAGGGGAGCACCTGGTTTATGCAGCCGAAGAGGACAAATTCGTGCTGACCGGCGGTTCGCCTAGCATTTTTGATGCCGAACAGGGCAAGATTACCGGGGTTTCGTTGACTTTCTTTAGACACGATGATAGGGTGCTGGTTGAAGGCAACAGTTCATCCCCCGCCGTCACGCAAACGCGAGTGGCACGATAAATGCGTACTCTGGCCACCGACGAAATCGGAAAATCCTACCGTGGTCGCAGGGTTGTAAATGGCGTAAGCCTGCGCGTAGAACAAGGCGAAGTCGTTGGTTTACTTGGACCTAACGGCGCTGGTAAGACCACGACGTTTTATGCAATCGTAGGCTTGGTTCCCCCCGATACCGGCCGGGTTTTGCTCGATCAGGACGACATCACGGACGTGCCCATGTATCTGCGGGCACGACAGTATGGCATCAGTTATCTCCCCCAGGAAGCTTCTGTGTTTCGCAAGCTGACGGTTGAGGAGAACATCCTCGCCGTGCTGGAAGCTCAGCCTGTCTCCTGGCATGAACGCCGGGAGAAGATGGAAAAGCTGATCGACCAGTTGGGATTGGAGCATATTCGCCAGAACCGTGGCTATGCGCTTTCGGGAGGAGAGCGGCGGCGCGTGGAAATTGCCCGCGCTCTCTGCATCAACCCGACTTTTATTCTGCTGGACGAGCCGTTTTCGGGGATTGACCCGATCGCCGTGCTCGACTTGCAGAAGATCATTAGTGACATGAAGGCCGCCGGAATCGGGATTCTGATCACCGATCACAATGTGCGGGAAACCTTATCGGTTACCGATCGGGCTTACATTATTAATGAAGGAAGAATCTTCTTTCAGGGGACGCCGGAGCAGTTGGGAAGCAATCCTGAGGTTCGGCGAGTGTACTTGGGAGAGAGTTTTTCTTTAGTGTGAGACCAACGACCAAGGACGAACGACCGATTTTATGGTGATGTTGCAGCACAGGTTGAGTCTTAAAGTCTCGCAGCGGCAGATCCTGACTCCGGGTCTGGTGCAGATGGTCAGTGTGCTCGCGCTCAACAAGCTGGAGCTGCGAGACATGATCACCGCGGAGATGGTCGAGAATCCGGTTTTGGAGGAATTGGAAGACACAGTTCCCTTGCTCGATGACGTCAATCGCAAGGAAGAAGAGCGGGACCGCCCAGCGGTCGAAGAAAGTCCGACCGCAGCCGCGGAAACCAAAGATCCGTTCGAAGAAATCGACTTCGGTTCATTCTTCAAGGATTACCTTGATCCCGGCTACCGCAGCCAGGGCGAAAGCGAGGACATCGAACGTCCGTCTTTCGAGAATTTTCTCTCCAAGCCCAGCAACCTCAGCGACCACTTGATCTGGCAACTGGGATCAATTCCCACTAGCTCGGCGGTTCGCGAAGCGGCTGAGTTGGTGATTGGCAATCTCAACGAAGATGGCTATCTGATCGCGAGCGATGACGAGCTGATGGGGGTCACTCCACCCGCGCCACCGGAACTCGATTCCGCGGTGGTGGAGAAAGTTGTCCAGGAAGCTGCGGCTTTGGGCCTGAACGCCGAAGTACCGTCATCCGACGAAATGCCGTTGCCGGAGGAAACTCTTTCCGGCGATGCCGACCTCGAGCCCGAGTGGAATGAAAACGGGACTCAACCGGCAGATGAGGCGGTTGCGACAGGGGTGGTTTCGCCAGAGCCTCCGGCAGAGGCCCCGAAACCAACTGCTGCACCAATTTCAACGCCGCCACCGGCCTTTGTCCCCAATTTCAACTTGACCGATTTGCATGAAGCCATCGAACTGGTCCGCCAACTAGATCCGCCCGGCGTCGGATGCCGCGACCTGCGCGAGTGCCTGCTGTATCAATTGCGATTCCATCAGCAACAGCTGGAGTCGCAGAAAAATGGCAACGGCGAACGCGAAGCGACCGCCCAGGTAATCGCTGACGGCATCGCCGTTGTGGACCAACATCTGCGCGCCTTACAGAATAAGCAACACAAGGAAATCGCGCGAGCCCTCGGCCGTCCCGCGGAAGCCGTGGAGCAGGCCTTGCACTATATTCGCACCCTCGATCCCCGGCCCGGGCAGCGCTACAACAAAGTGCAGCCCCTGCTGATTGAGCCGGACGTTGCGTTCGTGAAGCATGGCGATGAGTGGCTGGTCATCATGAATGATGAAGACGTGCCGCAGCTTCGCCTCAATCCGGCGTACAAGCGGCTGCTGGTCAAGGATGGCAACGACAAAGACACTCGCAACTACGTCAAGGAGCGCTACAAGAGCGCCATCCAGCTCATCAAGAACATCGAGCAGCGGAAGCAGACCATCATGAAGGTGTGCTACTCGATTGTGGCCCGGCAGCAGGATTTTCTGGAAAAAGGCATCGACGAACTGAAGCCTATGATGATCAAGGAGGTGGCCGAAGAGATCGGCGTGCATCCTTCCACGGTTTCGCGCGCAGTGGCCAGCAAGTATGCTCACACTCCGCAGGGCGTGTTCGAGCTGCGGTACTTCTTCAGCGAGAGCGTCAACGGTCCCGAGGGCGGCAACACTTCGTTGCTCATTCTCAAGCGCCGTGTCAAGAAGTTGATCGAAGAGGAAGACTCGGCGCGTCCGCTGACCGACGAGCAGATCACCCGCATCCTGCAATCGCAAGGCATCCAGGTGACCCGCCGTACGGTCGCGAAATACCGGGAAGACATGCGCATCCCCAGCACCCACCAGCGCAGGGTGAAGAAATAATGCAGAAGGGAGACGTAAGGAATGCTGGAGTAAAGGCGACGTCGCAAATTCTACATTCTGCTTTCTTACTTTTTACTTGTTTCAACGCTGTGCCGGTTACGCAAAACTAATTCTAGGAGGGCGCTCGTGAACGTGGAATTCACTGGCAGGCACTTCGAAATTACTCCCGCTATTCGCAAGGAAGTTGAAACCCGCCTCACCAAGATCCGCAAAATTCTGGGCGACAAGTTTGAGACCAAGGTAATTCTTGCGGTCGAGAAGCGTCGTCACACGGCCGAAATCACCATCAACCCGCGCAACGGCCCCTTGGTCAGTGAAGCCCAGGCCGGCGACATGCCGTCGGCGGTCAATGAAGCCTTCGAACATCTGGAGAAGCAGGCGGTCAAATACAAGACCCGCTGGCGCACTCAGAAACGCCACAATCACAAGAGCGCGAGTCCCAAGAAATGGAATGGCAGTAGCCCGCAGGAAGCCGTAACCACCGCCGTCGGCCTCAGCGAAAACAGCGCAGTCGACGTGGTGGTGCACAAGTTTCCTGCGGTTGCCAAGTCCACCGAGGTTCACCTCTCGCGCTCTGCCGACGCCGTTGCCATGCGTCCCATGACCCTGGAAGAAGCCATCAAGGAAGCCCACTTCCGCGATCGCGACGTCTTCGTCTTCCGCGATCCCAAAGGCAAAGTGATGGTGCTGCACCGCACCCGCGACGGCAAAATGGAATTGATTGAAGCGCCGTAGAATTCTCCGGGCAAAACCCTGGCCACGGATCAACACGGATCGTTCTTCTTTTGGCTGAACCGTGTGAATCCGCGAAAATCCGTGGCCAGATTGTCGCCAAGCGTATGATCGTTCCCTCAGTAAAATTCAGTTTGCCTGGAGACTCCACTTGAAACATGTTTATCGTCTCATCGCACTGTTATTGCTGCTCGCTCCTGCCGTGCTCGCTCAGGAACACTACACTGAAGGCCCGGTCTGGCGCATCCAACTCGTTCGCGTGAAGCCCACGCAAATGGACGCCTATCTCACCAGCCTTCGCCAATCCACCAAGCCGCTGCTCGATGAACAAAAGAAGCAGGGAATGATTGTGGACTACAAGATATTCTTCAAGGCCACGAAAGCCAGCCCGGAGGATTGGGACATGGCCCTGGCCGTCGAATACAAAAACCACGCCGCCCTGGATGGTTTGTCGGCCAAGGGTGAAGCCATACGCGACAAGATTCTGGGGGGCAAACAGCAAGGCCAACAGTTAGGCGAAAAGCGCGTCGAAATGCGCGAAATCATTAGTTCTGAACTGCTGGAAGAGATTTACCTGAAGTAGAAGTCTGATTCTCTGGACTCAGGAGAGGACGGGCGGAACGCCCGTCTTTTTCCATTGCAAGCACTCCTGCGCTATCCTTATTGTGACCCTACCAGTCGTATTCTCAGGAGCACACCATGAAATGTTTGGCCCTCTTCGCAGCCCTCGTTATTCTTCTCACTCCGGCCCTTGCCCGGAAAGATGACGTTCCCAAGAACATTGCCGACAGCGTAGGCGGTGCGCTGCAATGGACCGAAGACCAGTTCTACTCCGTGGCCGAGGCTATGCCGGAGTCGAAGTACGACTTCGTTCCTACGGCCGGGAACTTCAAGGATGCCCGTTCGTTCGCCGAGCAAGTGAAGCATGTGGCCTGCAGCAACTATGCGTTCTTCAACGAGATTGAAGGAAAGACTCCGCCCGATCACTGCGAAAAGGGCGGCCCATCCCCGGCGAAAACTAAAGCCGAGATGCTGAAATATTTGAAGGATTCCTTCGACTATGGAAACAAGGTCTTGCAGACCATCAACGCCAAGAACGCCCTCGACCGCGTCGAAGGACCCTACGCCGGACCCAACACCAAGCTCGGCATCGCGGTGGCGGCAGTGTGGCACATCGCTGACCATTACGGGCAGATCGTTGAATACCTGCGCATGAACGGCATGGTTCCGCCCAGTACGCAAAAGTATGGGTTGCAGGTGAGATAGCAGCAATTTAGCAGGTCATACTAGGTCAAAAAAAGGCGCGCGTGAAGAATCTCGCAGGATGCGCTTACTCGCTTCCGCCCGCAGACCGGGCATGGGTTTTGACCGCCGCAGACGAAGCCAGGGTTTCAATCGCTGGATAGGAGACCGGTACGGTAAGGGTTTGCTCCGGCGGTATGCTTCCGCTTTGCACTGCCTTTACCAGCATTTCCAGGGCGGTGCCCGCGTTGGGCGGGATATAGACGGTCGCGCTCAGAGACCCTTGGCGTACCCAGGTCTGGCCGCTGTTCGGCAGTCCGTCGCAACCCAGGTAGGGCAGACTCAACCAGTGATCGCGAGCGGCGCCGTTTGGCAGTTCCTCAAAAGCCTTGCGGGCGCCCATAGCCATGGAATCGTCCTGCGCCGCGATCACATCGACGTGGGTCTGATGGGAAGTGGACAAGCGCAACCAGGAACTCACAGTCCGGTAAGCGCTGGCTTCCGTCCACTGCGCCTTCATCAGCTTTACCTGGACTTCCACCGGCTTGGTTTCGTACATGCCCAAGGTGCGTTGCTTGGCCGCCAGGCTCTCGGAAGGCCCTTGAATGTAGAGAACGGAACCTCCCTGAGGCAGCAGCGCGGCAAATTGCCGGCCCTGAATGCGGCCCACTTCTTCGTGGTCGGAGGTCAGAGCGAATGCCGGGATGTGGTAAGCCTTGCGCAGGTCAGCGATATACTCAACTTCGCGGTTCAACACCACCCAGCCGATTCCGGCCATGGCGGCGGCGCGCGCCACTTGAGGCAGTGCGGTTCCCCCCACCGGTTCAAAAATGATGCCATCGGGATGAGAGACTGAATTCGACTGAATGATCTTCAGCAGTTGCTGACTCTGGTCAATGGCATTGTTGTCGGCATCCATAATTTGCAACTGCACGCCCAGGCGTTTCGCTGCGTCGTCGGCGGCTGTGACCTGCTCCAACTGATAGTCGTTCTCGCTATTGGTAAGAGAGAGTACGAAGTTCAAGTGCTTCATGAAAGGAGCCCGTGTCTGCATCATATCCTTGGCGTGGTTATCGGCCCCAGTGACCACGGTAACCAGAGTACCCACGACCAGCGCGGTCATGGGTGACTGGCTGGCTCCCGCCGCGGGAAAGTTCCCGAGTGCTAGAATTGCCCATCCGGAGAAACGATTTAATGAAGAAGATTCTTGGATTTCTTGTCCTACTGGTGTTCTGCACGAACTTGGGATGGGCGCAGAACAAGCTTTCCGTGCACTGGGAGGAACTTACTGCGGCGGAGTTTCGTTCCGCCATCCAGCAGTCGCAGGGTACGTGCCTGCTTCCTTTTGGCATTTTGGAGAAGCATGGCGCACATTTGCCGCTGGGAACGGATCTGCTCGGAGTCCGTTACGCCGCCCTGCACGCCGCCGAGGAAGAATATGCGATCGTGTTCCCGGAGTATTATTTTGGCCAGATTTTCGAAGCCAAGCACGAGCCTGGAACCATTGCATACAGCACCCATGTGCAAATGGATCTCTTGCAAGAGACCACCGACGAGATGGCCCGTAACGGATGCAAGAAGATCATCATCGTCAACGGTCATGGGGGTAACGAAAATCTTCTGCCATTTTTCGCCCAGACTCAACTGGAGAAGCCGCACGACTATGTGGTCTACGTTCTTCCCATCGTCGATCCTCCCGCGGGCGGTCCGCCGAAGAAGACGACTCTAGATCTGCATGGCGGCGAACAGGAAACTTCTAAGATGCTGATTGCCCGCCCCGACTTGGTGCACATGGACCGCGCGCACTCGGAATCCGGCGCGGACCAGGCCCGGCTCCAGCTGCCGGACGAACTTTACACCGCGATTTGGTGGTATGCCCGCTTTCCCAATCACTATTCCGGGGACGGATCCTTCGGCACCACCGAACGCGGCAAATACGAGATGGACGCGTGGAAGAACGCCGTCGTCAAATCCATTCGCGCTGTGAAGGCCGACCAGGCCAGCTTGCAATTGCAGAACGAATTCTTCGAAAGGGCTAAACATCCGTTGGATACGCGGCCGTAAGCAACAACGACAATGACTGATGACCGCTGATCCCACTGACGCGATTCCCGTCCGCGCATCGGCCACACGGTTGCTTTCGCTCGATCTGTTTCGCGGAGCGACCATTGCCGCCATGATTCTGGTCAACAACGCCGGCAATGGGCCGGACTCGTACTGGCCACTCCAACACGCAGAATGGAACGGCTGGACTCCGACCGACCTGATCTTCCCCTTCTTTTTGTTCATGGTCGGGGTTGCGATGACGTTCTCGTTCAATTCACGGGTGAAGCGGGGCGAGTCGCGATGGCAGCTTCTGCGCCACGTTTTGTTGCGCGGCGTGATTCTGTTCGCTCTGGGTTTGTTCCTGAACGGCTTTCCCAATCAATATTCCTTGTCATCGTGGCGGATCTACGGAATTCTGCAGCGGATCGCGATTTGCTATGTCATCACTGCCATCTTCGCACTCTGGGCGAACCGCCGGAGCTGGATCGTCGCGACCGCCGCGTGTCTTGCCGGCTATTGGATTCTGATGCGCTATGTTCCCGTGCCTGGTCTCGGCGTTCCCACCCACGGCATTCCGCTGCTCGATCCCGACCGCAACCTGGCGGCCTGGCTCGACCGCAAATTGCTAGCCGGGCACTTGTATGACGGCACTCACGACCCGGAGGGCGTCATCAGCACCATTCCCGCGATTGCTACCACTCTGCTGGGTCTGATCACTGGGGCCTGGCTGCGCGGCACTCGCACGAGCAACACGAAAGTTGCCGGTATGGCGCTCTTTGGGCTGGCCGGTATTGGGGCAGGGGAATTTTGGAATCTTTGGTTTCCCATCAACAAGAATCTCTGGACCAGTTCTTTTGCGCTCCTCACCGCCGGACTGGCATTGCTCTGCCTGGCGTGGTGTTATTGGATCCTCGACGTCAAGTACTGGCGAGGCCGTTGGACCACGTTTTTCCTGGCATTCGGGATGAACCCTATTGCGGCCTACGTGTTGGCCGAAGTGATCTCGCACAGCCTCTACCGTTTCTCTACCGTCACCGGTTTGTCGTGGCAGGAGGTGCTGTACCAAAACCGCTTCGAACCTCTTACCAGCCCCGCGAACGCGTCTTTGCTGTACGCTATCTGCTTTGTGCTCGTGTGTTGGGCGGCGATGTGGGTGCTCTATCGCAAGCGCATTTTCCTGAAAATCTGAGGGGTAGGGCTGCGGTCAAGCCCGCGGCAAGCGCCCTCGCCGCACGCGAAAAAACAGCTTCCGCAAGTCCTTGCGAATCAATCCCGAACCGGGGCCAAATTCCTCTCCTCAGGTAACTTGGGTAACGTTTCCCGGGCCTCGATGCCGTGCTACGCTCATCGCATAACGAGTAAAGAAATCAATCATTTCCGAGGGGCCAATGCGTCGCTGTTACGGGATTTTTCTACTCCTCCTGTGGTGCTCGTTCGGGTTCGCTGATGCTAAGACCAGCGCGCAGCAGCCCGCACAAGTTGGTACCCGCGCTCAGGTTCCGATCACGACTTCTTCCGCACAGGCGCGCACGGACTTCGAAGCAGCGATGCAGAATTTCGAGCAATACCGCCTCAACGAGACCCTTCAGTTCCTGCGAGCCGCCACCAAAGCTGATCCCAAGTTCGCGCAAGCTTTCATCATGATCGCCAAGGTCAGCAAGGACCCGACCGAGCAGGCAGAGGCGCGGCAACGGGCCAAGCAACTGGCGCCTGAGGTAAGTCCGGGAGAACAGTTGCTGATCCGCTGGCTGGCCGGGGTGCAGGAAGATAACTACTTACCGGCGATCGCAGCCATGAACGATTTGCTTGCGAAGTATCCGCGGGACGCGCGCTTGGCTTTTCTGGCCGGCGATTGGCTGACCTTGCAGGAGCGATACCATCAGGCAGCGGTGGTGCTCGAGCACGGGTTGAGGATCCAGCCTAACTATCCGGCGGTGCTGAATGACCTGGGATACACCTATGCTTTCGACGGGGATTTCGAGAAGGCCTTGGCGGCCATGGATCGATACGTCGCCCTCGTACCTGATGAACCTAACCCCCACGACTCCTACGGGGAAATTCTGCGCATGGATGGGAAGTTCGATGCTGCTCTGGAGCAGTACCGCATCAGCGTTCGCATGGATCCGAACTTCGGTTCGGAGCTGGGCATCGCCGATACCCTGGCTCTGATGGGCAAGGAACAAGAAGCGCGCGAAGAATACGACAGAGCTATGGTGTTTGCCGGCAACCAAGGCGACAAAGTGCAATACGAATTGCAGTCCGCATTGACTTGGATTCGAGAAGGCAATCATAGACAGGCAGAAAAAGCGCTGGCGGAAGTGGCCAAGCATGCGCACGCGGCTGGACTGGCTCGACTGGAAGCCGAAGCCTACCGAGTCCTCGCCATGTACGAGCCGGATCGCAGATCGGCGATGAAGGACCTTCAGGCCGCGCAGCATGTGTTGCAGGAGCCGCACGAACTCTCCGCCACTGACCGCAATGAGGAGCAGGCACGCATTCTGCGGGTTCAGGCCACGCGTTTAGCCGAGGGAGAAGACCCCGACTCCGCAGCCCAAGCAGTGAGTCAACTGGAAGCCATGGCGGGGACGAGCCGAAGCCAGGTCATCCAGCTTTGCTATCACGGGGCGGCAGGAGCCACCTTGGTGGCCCAGAGAAAATACGCAGAAGCGATCTCCCACTTGCAGGAAGATTCCGCCGATCCGCTGTCGATGAGGCTTTTATGGAGGGCGTACCACAGCACGGGTGCGGCCTCCGACGCACAGACCGTGGCTGCCAAGTTGGCCACGCTGAATGTGCCCACCGTAGAGCAGGCGTTGGTGGTTCCCCAATTTCGTGCCAGCCTGGTGAGCCAGGCCCGGCAACCGTAATTTAGAGACCCGATGCCGCGCATCCCTATCTTCAGACTCGGACACCATGCGGAAGAGACGGTTCCGCCACGACTCACCAGCTTTACACCTGTCCTCTCGCTGGAAGGTCTGCAGGTCGGGGTTGACAATCTGCGGCATGACGTTCACCTGAGCCCCAAGTTCGTGGAGCAGATGCGCCTGCACATCACGGGTTTCCTGGTGCGCCATGGAGACGTGGAAGGGCTGCTGGCGACCGAAGCGCACCACAGCCAGGGGAACATCATCCGGCCAGCCTCCAGCCCGCGGGCGCAGCAGCGTGTGGAGCTCTCCGACTTGAAGCCATTGCTGGCGGAGATCCACGTGGCTGCCCTGAACCGTGCCAAGGCGGAGGGAAGTCCGGTGCTGGACCTGCTGGCGCGGGCGGCGATTATTAAGTTCTTGCGCTTCGAGCTCAATGCCCAATTCGCTCAGATTCTGGAACGCTGCCGCATGACGCTGAAAAGCTATGAGGGGGTGCGGCAACAGAAAGCATTGGAGTACCGGGAGCGGGCTGCGGGCTTCCAGGTGGCAAAGAAAATCATTCTACGCAAGACCGGCCAGGAGCTGTTGCGCACGCTCCGTGATATCGAGAAGGAGACCCTGGCCCGCACCCGCCGTTCTTTCTTTGGCAACAGCTACGACGAGCAGTACAAGTTATTTCTCAACCCGTTGATCTTTACCGATGACGGCCGCGATACCTACCTGAACGCCGAGCAGTATGTGATGCTGGGCAACTTCGATCGGGACCCTGATCGTTTCTCGAACGTCCGCAGAATTACGTGCGAATTTTTGCAATCCATGAGTTTGGACCTGGGCCAGGACCCCGAACGTACGTTCGACGGTTGGCTGAATGTCCCGGAAAATGCCCACGAACTGGCGGCCGCGGGCGTGCCTGACGATTCCACCCCGGAGGGTCGTGCTCAGAAAAAGCGCCTCGGCGCCTGGGTAGATCTGGTCGAGCGCGAAAAACTCATGGAATACGTGACCGCTTCTTATGAAGTGGTGCCGCTGCTGGCGGAATATTCACCCCGTATTAACGCCCAGCAGTTAAAAAACGCGTTGATCTCCAAGGAAGAGAAAGTCCGCGTCGAAAAGTTGATCGCCGAACATGGGAAGCTTTCTGCGGACAGCCTCTACTCCGCCATCGACCGCGTCGCCAGTTGCCGCGGCGCAGAGCGGGCCAAGAAAGCCGGCCGTTTCCTGCGCGATTTCATCCGCTATCACCGCGACCTGCGCCAACTCGAGGCCCTCAACAACGCGCTCGATAGCATCAACCTGGTCGCCAACGAGAAGATCCGGCAACTCTCGGCCATGAATGGGACGCTCTATGAGTTCCTATTGCCGGATGAGCAAAAGTCAGGCGAGGAAAAGGTCGTACGTCATGTGATCATCAAAGCCGACGTCCGCGACTCTTCCCGGCTCACCCGCTCCCTGCTGGAGCGGGGCATGAATCCGGCTTCGTATTTCAGTCTGAACTTCTACGATCCGGTGAACAAACTTTTGGCCAAGTACGGAGCCGTCAAGGTCTTTCTGGAAGGTGACGCCATCATTCTCGCCCTCCTTGAGCGCGACGGTGAACCGGGGCTGGGCGTGGGCCGCGCCGCGGTGCTGGCGCGGGAAATCGTCGAGATTGTGCGTGGGTACAATCAGCTGTTGGAACGAGCCGGACTGCCCGGCATCGAACTGGGGGTGGGCATCTCCTACCAGGATTCACCGCCCATGTATCTGATGGACGGAGAGCAACGAATCATGATTTCCGACGCACTCAACGAGAGCGACCGGCTTTCCTCTTGCAGCAAGCGCGTGCGCAAAACCATGAAGAGCGCCGACACTCCCTTCCACGTTTATGCCTTTCAGACGGTCAGCGACGCCGACCTCCAGGATAGCCCCGAGGACTTCATTTTGAAGTACAACGTGAACGGCATCCGCATGAGCGAGGCCGCGTTTCACAAGCTGGAACAGGAAATTTCCCTGGAGCCTTGCAAGCTCGAACTTCCCGAGCTCAAGACCCAGGAAGAATTCCGCTTGTGGAGCGGATTAGTGCCGGTGGGCAATGACATCTTCCGCAAGATTGTAGTGCGGGGAAGCCGGGTGCCCCAGGTCGAGACTCGCAATCTTTCGCTGCAACACTGGACCGACCAGTGGTATTACGAGGTTTGTGCTAATCCTGCCATTTACGCCAAGCTGGAGGGCGCGAAGCCCGAAGGGAAGACCGCTGCCGCAACCTAAGCATGCTGGGCTACTGCCCAGCCCGCATGGGTGAGACCAACAGGCGGCTCACGGCTTTCTTCTTGGTCTCCGACTTGTCCGGCTGATAGACCAGGTCCAAAGAGCCTTCCGAGGTGGGTGAGGCATCGGCCAGTAACGCTGCCAGCCCGCGGAAGGAACGGCCAATGTCCAGGCTTTCCTGCAACGCGACCGGTGTACCTTTGTCGATGGCTGGCGCAATCGCCTGGTGATTGTTGGGCAGCTTCCACAGCACCTTGCAGTTGGTCGCCGCCTCCACATCTTCGTCGCTGAATCCCGGAATCTTCTTGTAGCGGTTCAGAATCAGGCGGACACGGTCGCGTCCCGCGCCCTCCTCCAAAAAGGCGCGCATGCGTCCTGCGCTCCACAACGAGACCACGTCGGTCTGTGCCACCAGTAACACTGCATTGGCCAGATCACAGAGCATGCGGGCGGTTTCATCGATGCGGTTCGAGCAATCGACCACCACATAGCGGAAGTGCGATACCAGCAGATCGAACAGACGGGCCAGTTCAGCCGCCGTTGGCGTCACCAGATGAGGCTGTTGCGGTCCCGCCAAAAGTTGCAGGCCGTCCTTGCACTGCGTCATCAAACCTTGCAGCAGGGAAGTATCAATGCGATGCAGATTCTGCAACGCATCCGTAAGTCCAAAAGTGGGACGAGCATTGAGATGAAGTGAGGCGTGTCCCAGGGACGCAAAGTCTACCAGCAGAACCCCGGTGTGCACTTCCTGCAAAGCAATAGCCGTGTTCACCGCGACCGTCGTCGCTCCCGCTCCGCCCTTGGCATTGGTCACTGCGAAAACCCGCGCCCGGCCCGAGGAGGTACGCGCTTTGCCACGCGACGCCGCGAAGCGCGTGAAGGCCTCGACCATGCTTTCCGCGGTGGCGTTGCGCTCCAGGTACTCGCGCGCTCCGGCTCGCATAGCGGATACGATGGTTTCGGGATTACTCATCGCCCCGACTGCGAAGATCACGAGATCATTGGTGTTGACGTGAATGAGCTCAATGGCCCGGATGGCCCGCTGCACGTTCTCGGGATCAATATCCACCAGCACAACTTCGGCATGCACGTCCTGAATCTGGCGCAGTAGCGGGTCAGTCTGGCTGGCGGGAAAGCCCACATGGCCAAAGACATTGCGGCCGATTTGGGCGTTCTCCAGGCGTTGCTGGAGTGCCTGCAGCCGCTCTTTGTCCTCGGTAAGAAGGGTGACTGCTATCCCGTGCATTAAGAGAGCCTCAACGAACCTGGTATCTGCATGTTATGAAGAGTTTCGCCTTACGCCAAGTGACTCTGGTAACTGAACTCGCAGGCGAAACTCCTTCCAAAACTCGGCCAGATTCCCACTCAGGGCCTGAACGTGCGCAGTGGCGGATAATGCCAAACCGGGAGGAGGGTCCGGGGGTTAAAAGTATTGTATGCAAAATCCGACAGATTGCAAATGACCCGATTGTGCTAGTGGCGAAAATGGTGTGGATTCTTGGAGAACAACTAGGTTTCGGGCTCACATTAGGCGAGACTTTACTTCTTCACCGGCGGTTCCGAATATTCCATTTCCGGCTGATAGGATAGTTCCTAGAGCCAACTGTGCCATCCCGAACGGAACGTCCAGCAAACCAAAACCCCAGCCCCCCGAGCGGAAAAATCCAATTGTCCGCCACGCTGCGCGCCCTGCGCCATCGCAACTTCCAGCTTTTTTTCAGCGGCCAGCTTATCTCGCTGATCGGAACCTGGATGCAAACCGTCGCTCAAGCTTGGCTGGTTTATCGCTTGACCGGTTCTTCTCTGCTGCTCGGTTCGGTCGGATTTGCCAGCCAGTTTCCCGTGTTTCTCGTCGCTCCTCTCGGCGGCATTGTGGCCGACCATTACAACCGGCAACGAGTCGTGATTACGACTCAAGTCTCTTCCATGGTTCTCGCCCTTATTCTTGCGGCACTGACCCTTACTGGGGCGGTCCAGGTATGGCACATCTTTGTCCTGGCCGCTCTCCTGGGAGTTGTAAATGCCTTCGACATCCCTGGCCGGCAGGCGTTTCTGGTCGATATGGTGGGCAAGGGGGACCTGATGAACGCCATTGCGCTGAACTCTTCCATGTTCAATGGCGCACGCATCATCGGCCCCGCAGTTGCCGGAATTCTGGTGGCCCGCATCGGGGAGGGCTGGTGCTTCTTCGCCAACGGTGTGAGCTACATCGCCGTCATCGTGGGTCTGTGGCTGATGCGAGTGCACCCGCCGTCCTATGCGGATGACCAGGTCTCGCCGCTGGCGCATATCATCGAAGGCTTCCGCTTCGTGAGCCGGACCGGACCCATCCGCGCCATCCTGCTGCTCCTGGGACTGGTCAGCCTGGTGGCGATGCCCTACACCGTGTTGATGCCCATCTTCGCTGACCGCATCCTGCATGGTGGCGCGCGCGAACTGGGCATACTAATGGGTGCAACCGGCGTTGGAGCCTTGCTCGGAGCCCTTACGCTCGCGGCCAAAACCGGCGTTCATGGGCTGGGACGCTGGGTGGCGTTTTCTTGCGGCGGTTTCGGCATCAGCCTGATTTTGTTTTCCTTCTCTCGCAATTTCTGGCTCTCCACCGGACTCCTCCTGCCGGTCGGATTCTTCATGATGTTGCAGATGTCTTCCTCCAACACGCTCATTCAGGCCATGGTCCCCGACCATCTGCGCGGGCGAGTCATGGCGGTGTATTCGATGATGTTCATGGGCATGGCCCCCTTCGGTGCATTGTTCGCCGGCGCACTCGCCGACCGCTTGGGAGCACCGATCACCGTTGCTATGGGGGCCGTGGCCGCGGTCGGGGGCGCGGGACTGTTTGGATTGCAGTTGCCGAAGATCCGTGTCGAGGCGCGCCGGCTCATTGTGGCTCAGGGTTTAGCCGGAGGTGAACCCGCAGATGCAATGACCGCCCGCGTGGTGGAGGACTAGAAGGTAGGAAGCCGTCCACTTCCCATCCGGCAGTCCGACCACCTACAATGCAGAGGTTCTCGATTCGATCCGCAAATGCCACTTCCCGCCGGAACCAAACTCGGCCCCTACGAAATCGTCTCGCCGATCGGGGCTGGCGGCATGGGCGAAGTTTACCGCGCCCGCGACGCCCGTCTGGCCCGCGACGTGGCCATCAAAGTTCTTCCCGCAGCTTTCTCGCGTGATCCCGAGCGTCTGCGCCGGTTCGAGCAGGAGGCCCGCGCCACCGCCGCCCTAAATCATCCCAACATTCTCGCGATTTTCGACATCGGCACTCACGAAGAATCTCTGTATGTGGTGACGGAGCTTCTCGAAGGAGAAACGCTTCGCCAGCGCATCCAGTCCAGCCCGGTGCCCGCGCGCAAGTCGACCGACTATGCCCTGCAAATCTCACGTGGGCTTGCCGCCGCACACGATCAAGGCATCACTCATCGCGATCTCAAGCCGGAGAATGTTTTCCTAACCAAAGACGGACGGATCAAGATTCTCGATTTCGGTTTGGCCAAGCTTGCGCAGCCGGAGAAAACCACATCCGGCGCGGATACTCCCACGATGGCTTTGCAGACCGAACCCGGCCTGGTTCTGGGTACGGTTGGCTACATGTCCCCCGAACAGGTTCGCGGAAAGAATGCCGACCCACGTTCCGACATCTTCAGTCTGGGCGCAATCCTGTACGAGATGGTCTCGGGCAAACGCGCCTTTCACGGCGATACCGCTGCCGACACCATGAGCGCAATTCTGAAAGCTGAACCGCTTCTGCTTACTGAAGCCCAACCGAATGTCCCGCCAGGACTGGCACGCATCGTCGAGCATTGTCTGGAGAAGGATGCCGCCAACCGTTTTCAGTCGGCCCGCGACGTGGCGTTCGCGCTGGAGGCGTTCAGCGGGTCGGGTAGCACCAGCTCCGCAGTGCCGCCGCTCGCCGCCTCGACCAGCCGGCGGCACGTCTCTGCGGTGGCTGCGATTTGCACTGGGCTGGTGCTCGCCGCGGCCGCTTTCTTCATTGCTCGCCTCACCGTACCCGCCGGCGAACTCCCGACATTCAAGCAGCTCACTTTCCCACGGGGAGATATCCAAACGGCGCGTTTCGGGCCGGATGGGGAAACTATCATCTATTCGGCGGCATGGCGAGGCAAACCGATCGAGCTGTTCTCCACCCGTATCGAAGGGGGCGAGTCTCGGGCGCTCGGTCTGCCGGATTCCGATCTTCTCGGAGTTTCGTCGAGCGGTGAACTCGCCGTGCGGCTTACGCCCCGTTTTTATAGCGCGTACTCGATCTCCGGCACGCTGGCGCGCACCATGCTTTCCGGAGGCACACCCCGTCCGGTGGAGAATGATATTGAGTTCGCCGATTGGTCTCCAGATGGCAAAGACATCGCGGTCGTTCGCCGGGTCGCGGGGCGCACCCGGCTGGAGTTTCCCGTAGGTAAGGTGCTTTACGAAACCGTGGGCTGGATCGGCAATCCCCGGTTTTCGCCGAAGGGCGATTCCATCGCTTTCATCGATCACGTATCGCTATGGGGTGATCCCGGTTTTATCGCAGTGGTTGATCTGGCCGGTAGTAAGAAAGTGCTTACGCCACTGTTCGACAGCGCCCAGGGGCTGGCGTGGTCGTCGAACGGCGAAGAGATTTGGTTTACCGCCACGCCTGGCGGAGGTGCGCGCGCCTTGCGCGCGGTTTCTCTGCGTGGCCGGGAAAGATTGATTTATCGCATCCCCGGCATACTTAATTTGTTCGACATTTCCCGCGCCGGCAAGGTGCTTTTGGCAAAGGATGACTGGAGGGTCGGCATTATCGCGCTGCCTCCCGGCTCCAGCAAAGAGGAAGATCTTTCCTGGGCGGACTTTTCCGCCATCCGCGACCTTTCGAGCGACGGCAAGCTGCTGCTATTCGATGAATCCGGTGAAGCGGGCGGGCTCAAGGGAGGAATTTATCTGCGCAAGATGGATGGCTCGGCGCCGGTCCGGCTCGCCGATGGCAACTCCAATTCGCTCTCGGCCGATTCCAAGTGGGTAATGGGCCTTACCGGAGCTGACCTCAACAATCTGATATTCCTACCCGCCGGCACCGGACAGGCACAAATCGTGAATCTCGGAACCATGGGCTATCACTGGGGCAACTGGCTGCCCAACGGGAAGCAGGTTCTGTTCGTCGGCAACGAACAAGGTCAAGGCAGCCGTATCTACTTGATGGACACCCCGAAGGGCAAGCCTCGACCGGTGACCGCCGAGGGCATTGGCGTCGTCAACTATACTCACTTCGTTTCTCCCGATGGCCAATCGTTTCTGGGTTTGGACGCGGACCGGAATTCGCAGGTTTATTCCGTTCAGTCTGGCGAAGGCAAGCCGGTGCCCGGTTTGAATCCGGGAGAGGTCGCTTTCGGCTGGACCGGGGATGGCAAGAGCGTTTACGTCTATCGCCCAGCCGTGCCCGCGCTGGTGTATCGCGTCGAACTGAGCACCGGACACCGTCAACTTTGGAAGGAACTCAATCCTCCCGATCCGGCTGGAATCAATTTCATCCGCACGCCTCACATCTCAGCTGACGGCAAAGCCTATGCCTACAATTACAACCGGGTTTTGTCCGAGCTATTCTTGGTGGATGGCTTGAAGTAGGAACGTAGGCGCGGGCGTCCTCGCCCCGCGCGAGTTTTGAAATTCCTTTGTGAACCTTTGTGTCCTTTGAGGTCACTGATTTTATTTCGTCGCTACTGTCCCGAACGGAACTCCCGAAATACTTCCAGCAGCGAGCTGTGGGCGAACGGCGCCGGCGCCAGGGTCAGGACGAGCATGATCACAGCAAAGACCGCCAGCCAGCGTCTTCCACCCGTCACTTCCGGCCACTCCGCGACGATGGGATGCCGCATGCCGCTGATCCGCAGCAGAATCGCCCACACCAGCCAGCCCGCCCAGAAGTAAAGCGCCATAGGAATCAGCGCCAGGATGGTGAGCCGCGAAATCTGCTTGTGGGCGCGGGGCGCGATGGAGAACACGATGTGCCCGCCATCAAGTTGTCCGCCGGGAAGAAGATTCAGCGCGGTGGCGAACATTCCCACCCAGGCCGCGATTGCGGTGGGATGAAAATACATGTTCTGCAGTGGCAAAGATCCTCCATGCCCAGCTGTGCGCTGAAGCATGGCCGACATCACCCGGAAGATCAACGGATATCCCAACTGAACATCCGGATCCACTACGGCTGCCGGCATCAGTTTCGACAGTGGCAAAGCAAAAATCAGCACGGTCGTGGCGACCACGAATCCTGCGATGGGTCCAGCAATGCCGATGTCAAACAACGCAGTGCGTGAGCGAATGGGCGAGCGGATGCGGATGAAGGCTCCCAGCGTACCGATCAGCGTTGGCGCGGGAATGAAGAACGGCAGCGTCGCGTTCACCCCGTAGTAAACGCAGTAAAGATAATGCCCCATCTCGTGCGTCATCAGGATCAGCAGCAACGTGCCAGCGAAGGGCAATCCCAAAAGCAGCCGCGACGGTTGCGACAACGCCCAACGCGCAGGAAAAAACGGAAGATCATCCTCTGACAGCGAGAACGCCGGACGGCTGTGCTGGAAGTTGTATTCCATCCGCGAGCCCACTACCAGCGTGGTGAACACGGTCACCAGGAGTAGAAGAATGTGCAGCCAATACCGCTGCCGGGGTCGGGGAACATAAAGCACCTGCATGGGAGGCGCAAAACCGGTTTCCGCAGGCGCTGGAGGAACAAGATCAGACATGAAAATTCAAAATTCGAGGAGACAAAATTTTCCGCAGTAGTTGGATGCTGCCATCGCGGGCCGGGACGCGGAAACCCGCGCATCCCAATCAGTCGATGGACTGCAACTCCTTGCCTGGTTTGAAGCGCACCGCCTTGCCCGGCGGAATGGAAACCTCGGCCCCGGTGCGCGGATTGCGCCCGATGCCGGTCTTGCGCGGCCGCACGTTGAACACGCCAAATCCGCGCAGTTCGATGCGGTCTCCCTTGGTCAGCGACCGCTTCATGCTTTCAAACACGGTTTCCACGGCCAACTCGGCCTTGGTCTTGGTGATTCCGGTTTTGTTGACCACTTCGTTGATGATGTCGAGCTTAATCACAAGCGACTCCTGCGTTGGGATGGTTGCGATGCTACCAAGTTATTGATGCTAAGGAAGATATGGGCGATTGTCAACCGGGAGGTATCGGTAATAGGACGACCGCACCGCTGAGGTTAGAAAGCGGAAGAGCTGAAAGGCGAAATCCTACTTTCCGTTCTCGCCTTCCTTGTACATGTACTTGATCGAAGGCTTGTAGATCATCAGGTTAGCGGCGCCGTTGCGGGTTACCTTGATGCAGCTCTTGTCGTACCACTCGATGACCCCGTGCACCTGTTCGCCATCGCGCAGCACAATGACCATGGGGGTTTTCGACTGCATCTGCTTTTGGTAATAGAAGTTCTCAGCATTGGTCTGCTCGGGTGGAGATGCCTTCCTGCCGCCGCCTCCGTTGCGGTCGCCGCCGCGGTCACCCCGTTCTGGACGCTCCGCACGCCGCGCCCCGGAAGGTGGCGCGGAATGGTTGTGATCGTTGCGGTTCAGGGAAGGCCGGATCAGCTTACGGTTGGCAAAGCTTTCGGGTTCGATTGTCCGCTCGGCTGGCATGGAATCAATCGCATCTTTCATAACACCACCTGTAGACACGCTGTTAACGCGGGCCACATCACACGGCGCGACGGTGATTGTGGGCTTTTGAAGGCGTGAACTTGCCAATAACCTAGCACAGGAGCCGCCGGATGACAATGCTCATGTGGTGGGTGCACAAGCAGTTAGCAATTAGCACTTGGCATTTAGTCGTTTTGGGAGTTTCGTCGGGCAGGCCGTCACTGGAGCCGCTGTGTGCTAAATGCTAATTGCCAAGTGCTAAGTGCTAAGTGCTGCCTACGGCAAACGCATCCAGCGAGAGCGACCGCAACAGATTTCGCCGCATGCCTCGCTCCACTTCCGCCAGACCCTCTGCCGCCGAGGCAATCCAGTCAAAGCTGGCCGCTTCCGCCAGCTTCCGCAACTCACCTTCAATGTCCGTATTGTGTACCGACTCCGGCGTTCCGGAGTTGATGAACAGCAAGTCCTGCAGCAACGAGTAGAGCGTTCGCAGAAGCCGCTCGGTTTTCTCCCGGCCCTCGGCTCCGGCCCGGTAAGTTTCGGTGACTTTAAACAGCTCACTGTGGTCCGCGGCGCCCAACGCAGAATTGAGAATGGTCAGAGCGTGCTGGCGGGCCGCAGTGTACGCCACCAGATCGAAGCTGCGCGCCCGGCCCACCGCTCCCTCGCTCAGGCGTGCAACCAGGGCTCGCTGTTTCGGACTCCAGTCGGGCCGCTGTTTGGCAAGATAGTGTTCCACCTCTTCCGTGGGCAGCGCGTTCAGTCCGACGACCATAGAACGCGAACGGATGGTGGGCAGCAGCTCGCCGGCATTCTCAGCCAGCAAGAAGATGGTCGCGAACTCGGGTGGCTCTTCGAGCACCTTCAGCAAAGAATTAGCAGCCTCCTTCATGAAAGCCGAATCGGTGAAGATGTAAACCCGTTCCTGGGCATCTCCGGGCCGGTAATAGATGGTCTCGATGAGGCGCCGCACCTGGTCAACCTTGATCATCATCTGCGGCGGATCCGGAGGGATCACCAGCACGTCGGGATGGGTCTGCACAAACATCCGCGTCTCTTTCTTGTCAGCCTCGCGCAGGTTTTCCCGCGCTTCCACCGCTTCCGCAGTACGGGCTGCGAGATCTTCCGATTGGGCAATTCGCACGCAATTGGAACACTGGCCACAAAAGTCGGGAAGGCCAGCGGTGGTAGTTCGGTCCAGGCAATTCATCGCCTTTGCCAGCATGAGCGCCAGCGTGTACTTGCCGGAGCCCGCCGGGCCCGCGAGGATCACAGCTTGGGGAAAGCGCTTGCGCGAAAGCATCTCGCGTAAGTGAGCCACCACGTCCGAGTTGCCATAGAAATCAGAGAAAGGCATGTTGGGAGCAATCAGCACTCAGCATTCAGCACTCAGCCACTTCTTCGTCATTCGCGCATTCGACATTCTACCGTGATCACCTGGAACCTGAACGGCTGAGTGCTGACAGCTGCGTGCTGACGGCTATCTTCAACTCTCTTCGCACTACCTCCACGATATGCTTGTGCGTTTCTCCTGGCGTTCCGCGCGCGTTTACCACCACCATCCGCTGTGGCTCGCGCTGAGCAATTGCCAGATACGCATTCCGCACCCGACCAAAAAACGCGCGGCTCTCCTGCTCGAAACGGTTCTCATCGTGTTCCGAGCGCTTGTGTCCTGGCGTGCTCGCTTTGTTGCGGCGCCGGGCACGCTCCACGCTCATCACCGGGTCGGAGTCCATCAGAACGGTGAGGTCAGGCTGCATATCTCCACACAGGGCGCGGTGCAGCGCCAGCACCGGTTCGCTGCCGAGTCTTCGACCACCACCCTGATAAGCCTCGCTCGAATCGGTAAAGCGATCGCACAATACGATGTGACCCTCGCCGATCGCCGGTTGGATGACCTCTTTGATGTGCTGGGCGCGTGAGGCAAACATCAGAGCCAGTTCAGCCAGCGGAGCCAGCGCCGAAGTGCCAGTGTCGAGCAGAAGGCGGCGAATCTTTTCTCCAGTCGGTGTGCCGCCAGGCTCGCGGGTCACGACCACCGATAGATGTTGCGCGCGCAACACCGCTGCCAGCTTCTCCAGTTGCGTGCTCTTGCCGCATCCGTCGAGCCCTTCGAAAGTAATGAATTTGCCGCGCTGGGGATGAGCCGACACGCCAAAATCATAGCAGAGCGACCCACGGTCACGAACTTGGGCGTGAATCGGATCACAATACTTAACCGTAAGTATTGAAACGTTTCTGTTATATTCGGAGTTCTCGATTCACTGCTGCAAAGACCCAGGGAGATTCAAATGAATTGTTCCGGCCGTGTCTGGTCGTGGCTGTTGTTCTTCTTGATCGTGAGTGTTCCCGCCTTCGCGCAAAACTCCTCCGCCGCGAAATCCGCTGCTCCAACCATCACCATTGCAGTCGATGCCAGTGACGCGCCCCGCAAGATCATCCACGCACAGCTGACGATTCCCGCCTCCCCAGGTTCCTTGACTCTCTACTATCCCAAGTGGATTCCCGGTGAGCACGGTCCCACCGGCCCGATTCAGGAACTCACCGGAGTCAAATTCTCCGCCAACGGAGAGCCCCTCACGTGGCGCCGCGACCTGCTCGACGGATGGACCTTCCACGTCGACGTGCCTCAGGGAGTCTCGCTGGTGAACGTGTCCCTGGACTACGCCGCGCCCGCAGGCGACGGCGGTATTTATACCGGCGGCATGTCAGCGACCGAAAAGATGACGGTGCTGAACTGGAACACGGTTCTGCTCTATCCGGCCAACTGGACTTCCGACGAACTGACCTATTTGGCCAGCGTGCGGCTTCCCGCAGGATGGAAGTTCGGTACGCCACTGCCGGTGGCTTCGCAGGCTGGCGCCGAAATCAAATTCAGTCCGGCTTCTCTGACCACGCTGGTGGATTCGCCCGTGATCGCCGGCGAATACTTGCGCATTGTCCCACTTGCGGAAAATCCAACCCAGGAAATGGACATCGCCGCCGACAGCGCCGCTGCCCTTGACGCGCCCGCCGAAGTCCTCGACAGTTACAAGAGCCTCACCGATCAGGCATTCAAGCTTTTCGGCGCCCGGCATTTCCGCGACTACCACTTTGTCTATAGCCTCAGCGACCACGTCGCGCACTTCGGTTTGGAACATCACGAATCGAACGACAGCCGCGTCGATGAGCGCGGCCTGGTTGATCCTGAGCATCGCATTTATAATGCCGGCCTGCTCACTCACGAGTATGTGCATTCGTGGAATGGAAAATACCGCCGACCCGCAGACCTGGCCACTCCTGACTACGAAAAGCCCATGCAGACCGACCTGCTATGGGTGTACGAGGGCCTCACTTCGTATCTCGGGGACCTGCTCAGTGCGCGCAGTGGGCTCCGCACCCCGGAGCAATACCGCGATGCGTTGGCCTTGATCGCTGCACGTCTTGACCATCTCCCCGGACGCAGCTGGCGCAACCTGCAAGATACTGCCGACGGTGTGCCCGCCATGCAGGACGCCCCCGACCAGTGGGAGTCCTGGCGGCGCGAGCTCGACTATTACGATGAAGACGTTCTGAACTGGCTGTGGGTAGACACCATCCTCCGCCAGCAAACCCACAGCAAGAAATCAATGGACGATTTCTGCCATCTTTTCCATGGCGGGCAGAGCGGACCGCCGGCGGTAAACACTTACACTTTTGACGACGTGGTCAACGCTCTGAACCAGGTCACCGCCTATGACTGGCGCGGATTCTGGACGGAACGCCTGACCAACCACGGACCCGGTGCTCCACTCTCGGGCATCGAACGCAGTGGCTGGAAGCTGGTTTATGACGACACGCCGTCGGAACTCTTCCGCATCGAAGAGCGCTACCACGACCAGATCGACGCAGCCTACTCGATCGGGCTTCTGCTCAAGCAGGACGGTACTATTATCGACGCGATTGAAGGCATGCCTGCCGCGAAAGCCGGTATTGGTCCGGGAATGAAGGTGGCTGCAGTGAACGGCCGCCGCTTCTCAGCCGATGTCCTGCACGATGCGCTCCGGGACGCGTCCGCACCCCTGGCGCTGCTGGTGGAGAACACGGAATATTTCAAGACTTACAACCTCGACTATCACGGCGGAGAGAAGTATCCTCATCTGGCGCGCGAGCCGTCGAAGCCGGATGTGTTGAGCGACATCATCAAGCCACGGTGAGGCGGAAAGTGCTCAGTGCAGGGGCAGATTTCTGGCCGTTCGCTGCGCCCTGTGCGGCTATTCCTGGTCTTCAACTCCCGCAAATAGGTCTGTCTCCGGCTGAACCAGTTTCGAACTCATCGACGCGGCCAGGTGAAATCGCTCCTGGCCGCCATACTGTCGCATGCGGGATTCGAACATGGTGAACAGCGGCGCCTGCGTAGTGTGTGCTTTGAAGGCCCGCAGCTTGGTTTCGAGGTACTGACCAACCTCGATCACGGTCGTCGTCGAAGACGGCGTCACCGGCTGCCGGTCGGGCAGAGTGAAGTTTGCGGTTGCGTGGTACAGCTTTTGCGCCCGGTGGGGGCGGATGCGGTCGCTAAATTGGCCGGGATAGCGGTTACTCCGTCCCGCCCAGTGAAATGCAAGCGTGGCAAAGATCGAAGCCATGGAGTGATCGGTGTGGCCCGTGACTCCGCCCTCCGGCCCAAACGTGAGCACAACCTGGGGACGAAACTCCCGGATCTTTAAGGTGAGGTCACGAGCCACCTTGTCGGCCTCCATCCGATGGAGTTGTCCGTCGGGATAGTCGAGCACGATTCCGTGCTTCACCTTGAGTATTGCGCAGGCAGCAGCGAACTCCCCCCGCCTCAGGTCAGCCAATTCCAGGTCATTCTTGGCGCTCCGGCGATGGGTCGCGGCTTGGCCGGGCGTGAGGCAGACTACGCAGGTTTCGACTCCGCGGCCGGCATAGAGCTGTAAACAGCCGCCAAAATTGCCCGCCTCGTCATCAGGATGCGCCGTCACACACATCATACGAAGCATGGTCCATTGTAAATCGCAGCACGGAATGCAATCCGAAGGAGAAATTGTGCAAGCTTTTGCACCGGACGCCCCGCTGCTCCACGAAGTGCTTTCCCCGGTGACGATTTCGCACTAGAATATGACGGCTCGGGTGTCCAGGTCCGGTCCGGGCGAAAACGCACGTTCCCCCTGGAAAAGGACAGGCCAGTGCACGTTCTTGTGACGTCTGACACGCTGAGCGGGGTGTGGACCTACACTCAGGAACTGGTCGCCGGACTCATCAGCCGTGGCGCTCGCGTCACTCTCGTCAGCCTCGGGGACATCCCGCTTCCGCAGCAAACATCGTGGATGGACAATTTATCCGGCCTTGACTACCGGCCAACTGCCTTCTGTCTGGACTGGATGCAGGAAGGCCAGCGCGATTTCGTCGACTCCTGCCAGTATTTGACCAGCCTGGTCAGAGAGCTTAAGCCCGACCTGCTGCACCTGAATCACTTGTGCTATGGCGGCCTGCCGGTTAAAACTCCGCGCATCGTGGTCGCCCACGGCGATCTGATCAGTTGGTGGCAGGCGGTGCACGGCCATGAGCCCGAGGAGAGCCGCTGGCTGCGCTGGTATCGTGACCTGGTCACCGACGGCTTGTCGCAAGCCAGCATGGTGGTGGCGCCTTCACTGTGGATGCTGGATACGATTCGCGATTGCTACGCTCAGCCGCGGCGTGAAGCTGTAATTTACAATGGCCGCAATCCGGTATCGTTCAATCCCTACGTGAGTAAGAACGATTCAGTGCTCGCCGTGGGTCGGCTGCGGGATGCAGGCAAACAGATATCGCTGCTGACACAACACGCTCACCCGCTGCCGGTTTGCATTGTAAACTGCGACGAGTCAGCCCCAGTCCCGCGCATTCCCATTTCTGCCGATGTCAAGCTGGCCGCCGACCCCGCCAGCATTTCTTTGAAAGGGGCACAGACCGAAGCCCAGCTCCGCATGCTTTACAGCCGGGCTGCGATCTTCGTCGCTACTTCGCGCTATGAGCCTTTCGGGCTGGCTGCGCTGGAAGCTGCGTTCTCTCGTTGCGCCATCGTCGCCAACGACATTGCTTCGTTTCGCGAGATTTGGGGCGACGCCGCGATTTACTTTCGTGAGAACGACGCCGCCAGCCTCGCCGGCGTGATTCGCCAATTACACGAGCAGCGCGACCTCTGCCGCGGCTATGCAGCCCGCGCCTTCCAACGCGCCCGCGAATGCTTCACCGCCCGCCGCATGACCGACGAATATCTGAAGCTGTATCACCGCACTTTGCAGGCAGAAGTTCGGGCCGCGTGACGTAGCTTTCAGCTCTCAGCCATCAGCTCTCAGCTCTCAGCTTGAGTCCCAAGAGACTTTGCTTGGAGCGGTGCCGGCGATAGTGGGCTGAAAGCCGACGGCTGATAGCTGACAGCTTCTCGTGATATCTTTCCTGTCGAACCCTTCTTCAGAAAAGAGGCCTCATGGCTACTGTAAAGATCACCGTCCGTCCCAACGGACCCTATCGTGTGGAAGCTCCCGAAGGCACTATCGAACTGGTCGATGTCAACGGCAACAAATACGACCTCACGGGCAAACCGGCTTTTTCGTTGTGCCGGTGTGGCGGATCCGTCAATAAACCATTCTGCGACGGCACCCACAGCAAGATTGGCTTCCAGGGAGCGGAGTTGGCAGTCCAGAAGCAAGGAACTTAGGAGTCATCACGAACCGCGCAGACGCCCTCGGCAGGGCTTTCGCCGGCATGCTAATGTATCGTCTTCGTCTTCCGCGACATGTAATCCATCAGCAAGTACTGGCCCAGAGTGTATGGGGTCGTGAAGTACGCTTTGCCGCGGCACATCTCGGTGACTTTCTGCACGAACTGCACCAGGCCATAATCCGATGCCAGCATAAACGTGTTGATCATCACGCCCGCCCGCTTGCACTTGGAAACTTCTTCGAGCGTCTGACTCACCACCAGCGGATCGAGCCCAAAGGCGTTCTTGTAGATGCGGCCATCTTCAAGTGTCAGTGCCGACGGCTTTCCGTCCGTAATCATCACAATCTGCTTCATGTCTTTTCTCTGGCGCTGCAAAATCCTCTGCGCCAGTCGTAGCCCCTCGCGCGTGTTGGTGTAGTACGGCCCAACCTTGACTCGGGCTAGTTGCGACAGCGGCACTTCTTCAGCCGAATCGTGGAACAGAATCAGCGACAGTGAATCCCCGGGATACTGCGTCCGAATCAGATGCGAGAGCGCCATCGCAACTTTCTTTGCTGGCGTGAAGCGGTCCTCACCATAAAGAATCATGGAGTGCGAGCAATCCAGCATCAACACCGTCGCACACGACGACTGGTACTCGCACTGGTGCACTTGCAAATCGGAGTATTCGATGTTCAACGGCAGCTGCACGCCCTCGCGCTGAATGGCGCTGGAGAGCGTTGCGGTGATGTCGAGGTTCAGCGTGTCGCCGAATTCGTACACTCGCGAAGCGCCGCTGGCCTCCACTCCGGTGGCCATATCGCGCGTATCGTGACGGCCAAAGTTTGATTTTCCCAGCGATCCCATAAGATCGCGCAGCGTCTTGAAGCCCAGGAAATCCAGGCTCTTGTCCGTGATCTCAAACTTCACTTGCGGCTGCGCCTCGCCTACCTGGCCGCCCACACTCGAGCGCTGCGCGGGATCGTGCGGCTGATCTTCAAATGGACGATCAATACTGATGTAATCTTCCTGCTGCATACGCTCGATCAGTTGCTCGATCAACTCATCCAGCCTGCCTTCCATCTGCATTCGTTGCAACTGCTCCCGCATCTGCTCGTCGAGCAAGTCCCGGTTCATCAATGCCTGCTCAATCGCCTGGCGAAGATCGTCGAGAGTTTGTTCGCCTTCAGGGAAGTCGTCGTAGAGATAATTCTGGAAACCACTCTGCAGCAGGAAGTCAGAGAGGGCGCCGAGCAGGTCCTCCAGGCTCATCTCACCGGCGGGATCAGGAACGTATTTGCTGTAGCGGATGCGCTTCATAAGAACCGTCGTTGGTCGTCGGTCCTTGGTCGTTCGCGTAACCACCCGCTTTCAACAAGGAGGGGTTGGCCAACGACCGACGACGAACGACCCACGGCTAGTTAAACGGTCGTCTCGGCCTGTACGGCGGCGTATCTTCGCGCTCAAAATGCTTCTCCGCAGGTTTCGGCTGCTTCTCTCCCGCGGTGAAGACGCGTTCCTCATTCCGCCCGATGCGCTTGTGCGCATGCAGACCTTCGAGGATGAACTCTGCCGCCGAGACCTGCGTCTCCGGCGTGTCTTTCGGCCCAACGTTCAGCTTCACCAATTTTTCCATCAGGCCTTGAATGCCGCGCAGTGACGGCAAGGCCTCACCTGCGCCGGCTGCATCCGCCAGCTGAATTTCCCCGCCCAGATCGAACCATTGCACCACCTGCTGCATGTCCACACCCTTGAAATAGCCGTCGTAAGCCTTGGCCACGGCGGTACGAATCAGTTCACGGCCCACGAAGTCGGCGCCTTTCATCTCGCCTTCATATTCCAGTTCAAGTTTGCCGGTGATCGCCGGCATGGCAGCGTACACATCGCCAATGCGCGGCACCACGAGCTTCTCGTCATGCTTGATCGCGCGCCGCTCGGCATTTGAAATCACGTTCTCCATGCACGAAATCGGCAAACGCTGGCTCACGCCCGACCGCTTGTCGACTTTCTTGTCTTCGCGGGCGGCAAATGCGATCCGCTCGATGACCTCCTGGACATACTTCGGAACGTGCACCTTGTGCCCGTTGCGCTCAGTCCAGGCTTCTTGGGTGGTGATCGCGATCCCTTCTTCCACCGATGCGGGATAGTGGGTGCGAATCTCGGAGCCGATGCGGTCTTTCAGTGGCGTGATGATTTTTCCTCGCGCCGTGTAGTCCTCCGGGTTCGCGCTGAACACTAGCGCAACGTCGAGCGGCAGCCGGAGGGGATACCCCTTAATCTGTACATCGCCCTCTTGCATGATGTTGAACAAGCCGACCTGAATTTTTCCCGCCAGGTCGGGTAGTTCGTTGATGGCAAAAATCCCGCGGTTGGCCCGTGGCAGCAGCCCGTAGTGAACGGTCATCTCGCTGCTAAGTTCGTGGCCGCCGCGCGCCGCCTTGATGGGATCGATGTCGCCGATCAGATCGGCAATGGTCACATCCGGAGTTGCAAGCTTTTCCACGTAGCGTTCGTCCGGCGTCAGATAAGCGATCGGCGTAGTATCGCCGAGCTGCGCGATCTTGTCGCGACAAGGGCGGCAGATCGGTGAATAAGGGTTGTCGTGGATTTCGCATCCCGCCACGTAGGGCATTTGAGGGTCGAGCAGGGTGGTGAGAGCGCGAAGAATGCGGCTCTTGGCTTGTCCGCGTAGCCCCAGCAGAATAAAATTATGCCGCGAAAGAATCGCATTGACGATCTGCGGCACCACGGTATCGTCATAACCGACGATTCCCGGGAAAATCGTTCCCCCTTGGCGCAGTTTCACCACTAGGTTGTCGCGCAGTTCGTCCTTTACCCGGCGCGTCCGCAGGGCTGGTTCGGAAAACATACTTTGTTGCAATTCGCCGAGCGTCCGCGGAAGACTCATGATCAGAAAACCTCAGGAAGAACGACTTCGTTTTTTCGATTATACGCCGCGCGCTTAGCTGGCATGGCCATTCCCGCCGGCCTTGCGGCGCACGTGCAGGGTGCGGCGCACATTGGGCAGGATGTTTTCAAAGAAAATGATCACGGCTTGCAGGCGCTCCGGTTCGGATTTCATCCCCAGCAACGTCTGCTTGAAGTCGAGATCGAGAGGCAACGATCCCGCCAGGTGAAACGACAGCTCCTGTGCATTCACGTCGGATACGCTCTCCGGTTCTGATCCCGCCAATTTCATAATCTCGCCATGCAGTTCCAGCGCCCGCGAGATTTCCTCCCGCGTAGATGCACCGGGATCATCGCGAAGGTAGAAAACCTCCGCTTGCAGGAACGACCGTTCGGGATGGACCTGCATGACTTCAAAGCGCTGGCGGCCCCGAGTGATGATGTCCATGCGCCCGTCCTCATACTTCTTGACTACGTTGAGGATTTCCGCGGTGCAGCCAATCTCCGCAACTTCTCCATCTTGGGCGCGTACCACGCCGAACGGCTGTTTTCGCTCCAGGCACTCTCCAATCATCTCTTTGTAGCGTGGCTCAAAAACGTGCAGCGGCAAGGGTGCTCCGGGAAGCAGAACCGCATCCAATGGAAACAGCGGCAGAAGGGAACTCAAGTACAGCCTCCGGAAATCAGGCGCCGTAGAGGCGCGGGCATTCCCTGGATTGTACGCCAGAGGTGGCGAGCGTTCTCTGCATCGGGTTCGAGGGTCCTTGACTCGCTCCGCCGGAAAGCATAAAAGCACGAAATGACTCTCTCCGGCAAAGTTGCGGTCATTACCGGTTCTTCGATGGGCATTGGCGAGGCCATCGCCAAACTTTTTGCCGATGAAGGAGCCAGGGTGGTGGTGTTGTCGCGCGATGCCGCGCGCGCCGAAAGCGCCCGTCAGCGCATTGGACACGCCGACCGCACGCTGGCGCTTTCCTGTGATGTGCGCAACCGCGAAGAAATTGATCGTGTGCTGGGCCTGACGCTGCATCACTTTCAACGCGTTGACATCTGGGTGAACAACGCCGGTCATGGTCTGCTCGATTCCGTCGCTCGCGCCGACCCGGCCGCTTATCGCGAAACCTTCGATACCAATTTTTTCGGAGCCCTCCAGGCCATGCAGGCCGTGATTCCGGTGATGAGGCAGCAAGGCGGAGGCGCGATCATCAATATCTCCAGCGTCGCCGGGCACGTTCCGCTGCCCTTTCATGCCATCTACAGCGCGACCAAGTTCGCGATGAACGCGTTGGGTAAGGCGGCACGGATCGAACTGAGAAAGTCCGCCATCCATGTGCTGACGGTTTGTCCGGGCTACGTGCGAACCGATTTCGGCGCCAACGCGTTGCGGGGAGGAGAGCAGAAGCAAGTCCGGCCGGGTTCAGTCCGCGGCATCAGCGCGGATCGCGTTGCGCAAGCGGTACTGCGTGGGTATGTGAAGCAAAAACGGGAAGTGGTGGTGCCCTGGTATATGCACTTTCCGATTAAGTTGTATCAGCTTTTCCCAGGCTTTATGGAGTGGGCGATGGGCAGGATGCTGAAGCAAAGACCATAACAGTCTCCTGAGTGGTTAGTGCCTCCCACGTTACGCCCGCGAACTGCCCAACTCTATGATTTCAACTCGTCCAGCATGGCCGTCATTTCTGATTGCGCGTGTGTGTTGCCGGTCCGCACGGCGGAGGAAATTCCATCCACCAACATTTTTTTCGCTTCTTCGCGCCGATTAGCGGCCACCAGCGTCTGTGCCGCCATGAAATATCCGGCAGTATAGTCGGGGTGAGTCTCCAGCAGCTTGCCGAACTCTTCCATCGCCCGCTCCGCGTCGCCAGCTTTGGAATACTCCATCGCCAGCCCGTAGCGCGCGAAGG
>JBKQLO010000201.1:0-32203 GCA_052147055.1 Terriglobales bacterium | reverse complement strand
GGCTCATCACCGTCATTCATTACGCCAAGACGATGAGTGATAGGCGAACCGAAGGGCACATCTACATACGGTCTTTTTTGACGCACAAGCAATACGATAATCGCAGTAACTGGGACAGGAGGTACGGAAATCGATGAGCACAGTTCTCGCTAACCCGGCGAAAATGATTGCGAACGGCGCTCCCCGTGTCATACACAATGACTCGGAACTTGAGATGTATACCGAGGCTCTCTTCCGGCTGACGGCGCTAGAGAGTCCTTCCATCTCTGAAGTTGAAGCCATCGAACTCCTGACCTTGCTCGTGGAACGTTACGAACAGGAGCATTACTCAATTCCTGCGGCTGATCCAGTTTCGGTTGTGCGGTTTCTCACGGAACGGCAGAACCTCACGCAACGTGACCTGATTCCTCAATTTGGTTCGGAGAGCGCGGTTTCGATGTTCATGACTGGGCAGCGGAGTCTCACCTTGGAACAAGTGCGGAAATTGAGTGCTCGGTTCAAACTTCCGACTGATGTTTTCATCCCCAAAGCACCCGTCCGCCATGGCCGAAACCGGCTCGCGAAAGGGCACTCCCGCTCTCGATAATTGACCGCTTAGACCACGCTGATGATCGCATGATAACGTTGCAGACCACTGGGCATACGAGGGACTACACTGGATCGATACCGCCCATAGAACTGCCCAGGTTTAGCGTCCCCCAAAAAACGAGCGCGCACTTGATACACCGACGTTACCTAAAGGGATAGAGCGTTAATCCTTCAGCGGCACCATAGTCTTATCACCGCGGCAGAACGTAGCCACGCGCTGGAATCCGCCATTGGAATCCTTCACTAGTCTGACTGGACCGTAGCAGAACACGGCGTGGCCGGTTTCGGCAAGATACCATTGCCCACGATTGGCAGATTGGCGGGAAGCGAGATGGTCGACGGAAGGGGCCAGCGGCGGCGCCAGGCGGGTACCGGGGAGAGACAGCACTAACAACAACGTCGCCAGGACCTTCATGGGGGTTTCCTGGCCCGAAATTCAGATGCGCATTACGCTTCTGCGCTCATCTTCCATGGTGGCAGTGTCCGTGGGCGGTTTGGGAGCTTTCGGGAGCTTGCCGACGCTAGGGTCATTCTTGGCATGGGCTCGCGGTTTGTCCTGGGTCGACGGAGTTTGCGCCTGGGAGTGGGCTTTAGCCGCAGCCTGGGCCTGGGCTTGGGCTTGCTGGTTTCTGACTCTCAGTTGGGCCAGTTTCGAGCTGTCATCGAAGAGTGATTGGATCAGAGAACGTTGATTTTCGATCGTGCGGCCTTGCTCCACCACCAGCAGGGTCATCAGGCCATAGGAAACGAGGAACAGCACGACGAACACCGGAAGCATGGAATGCTTGGCTTTGGGCTTTTGGGTAGGTACCAGAAGCGCGTTGTCTGACGTCCAACTCAACAATGGGCACCCCGATCTGCGCCGCTAAACAGCAGAAGGCGTATCCCCAAGTGCAGCTTAGGAGCCATCGGGCAGGAGATTTGTAACATATTCCCAGCAAAGAACTTAGATTGGATTTATCACGCCTTGGTGGCGGGTGTAGGTGCAAGTGACTGCACAATAAAGGTAACCAGTATGCGTTACGAAGGTGACTTGCCGGCGGGATGGTAGAGTCGCCGCCGCGCATTTGGTCTTGGGTTGACATTTCGGGACCAACAGCTAGGATTTGACGTAGAGTAGGATCACTCGGCGTCAGGAGACAGGATGAACATCGAGATCCGCGATGCGGCCATCCAGGCCAGAATCCAGAGACAACTCCAGGCGACTGGATCCGGCAGTGTGGAGGAAGTCTTGCTCCGCCTGCTTGAGACCCAGGAGGAGCAAGACCGCTGGCTCTTGGAAAACCGGGAAGCGAACAATGCGAAGATCCGCCGCGGGATTGAACAACTCGACCGCGGCGAGGGGATTCCTGAGGATCGACTGGATGCTTACCTGGCGGAATTGAAAGCCAAGCCTGAATGAGGGTGCGCTACGTCCTTGCGCCTGAGGCCGCGCTCGAGCTTGTCCAAATCTGGCGCTACATCAAGAAGCAAAGCAGCGCTGAGATGGCAGACCGGGTTGAATCGGTCATTAAAGACAGGATTATTTTCTTGGCGAAGATGTCGAACGCCGGCCATACCCGCACGGACTTGACCGACGAGACGGTGAGGTTCTTCCCAGTCTATTCTTACTTAATCGTCTACCGGCCAGAAACAAAGCCCTTGCAGGTCATTTCGATTCTTCACGGTCGTCGGGACGTAGAAGGAATTCTTAAGGAACGTCTGTAGGTGATGTGCGGAGTAAATCTCGCCGGTCTTCCTAGCCGCCGAGCAAATCGCCCGGTTCTTTCCCACCGCTTGCTTCGCAAAGTTGCTAGCTGCATGTTGGAATACTTCGCGGAGTTTGCGGCCATCAGGGGAATGGTCTGATAATGGATTGCCCCCCAGGCACCCAACCAATGAAGAAGCTTCCGCAAAAGGCTCGCAGCCGTAGAGGAAAGTCGGGTTGGGCTTCATCCCGCCCTAGCTCAGCCCAGAAAGACCAGCGCCGTCCCCGTTTCTCCCGCGAGGTTTCCGTGCTTTACGAGGACGATGCCGTAGTCGTTCTCAACAAACCCGCTGGACTTCTGGCAGTGCCGATTAAGGGCTCCGCCACTCCGTCAGCTTTGTCGGTGCTGGCGGCGAGCCTCGAATCGAATAAACAACGAGCCCTGATCGTGCATCGCATCGATCGTTTTGCCTCCGGGGCGTTGTTGTTCGCCAAGACCAGTACTGATCGGGATGCGCTGGTACGACAGTTTCTCGACCATACTCCGGTAAGGCAGTACCTCGCGGTCGTGCGCGGCCGTCTCGAAGTTCAGGCAGGGACGCTGGTGCACTATTTTCGACGTCAAGGAATGCATCAACAGTTGCGCACGGAGCGAGACCCCAAAGCGGCTCGCGCCGAACTTCGATATTCCGTCGAACGGGTTTTTGTGGATGCTTCGCTGGTCCGAGTTGATCTGGTGACGGGTTTGCAGAACCAGATCCGGGTACAGTTTTCGGCGATGGGCCACCCGGTGATCGGCGACAGAAAATATCACCCAGCGGAGGCGTCAGAGCGGCTCATTGCTCGCGTTGCTCTTCACGCCGAGCGTCTTCAGTTTGTCCATCCGCGTTCGGGAGAGAGCGTGTCGATTGTGTGCGAGCCGCCTACTGATTTCCAGCATTTGGTTCGAGAATTGTCGCGATCAAAGCCTGCGCGCCGGGGCTGAGACGTAGCAAACTACGGCTCTACTTGCCCATCACCAGCTTGGCGATCGTCGCTAACTGCATATTCGACGTGCCTTCGTAGATCTTGCCGATCTTGGAATCGCGCCAATATTTCTCTACGGGATAATCTTTGGTGAAGCCATATCCGCCGTAGATCTCGATCGCCAGTGACGTGACCCGCTCGGCGACTTGCGAGCAGAACAGCTTGGCCATGGCGGCCTCTTTCACGAACGGGACGCCGGCATCTTTCATGCGGGCGGCGTTGTAGACCATCAGGCGGGCGGCTTCGATCTCGGTTGCCATCTGGGCAATCTGAAACTGGACGCCCTGAAAGTCGGCAATCGGTTTGCCGAATTGCTTGCGTTCCTGTGCGTACTTGGCCGCGTACTCCCAGGCGCCACGCGCCACGCCCGCCATCTGAGCGCCGATTCCGATCCGGCCTTCGTTCAAAGTCTCAATGGCGATTTTGTAGCCCTTGCCCACTTCTCCGAGCACGTTCGACTTGGGCACACGGCAGTCTTCGATGATCAACTCACAAGTCGAAGAGGCGCGGATGCCCAGCTTGTCTTCTTTCTTCCCGACGGTGAATCCGGGGAATTCTTTCTCGATGATGAAAGCGGTGATGCCTTTGTATCCGGCTGCGGGATCGACGGTCGCGAACAAGATGAAGACGCCGGCTTCTTTGCCGTTGGTGATCCACAGCTTGCGCCCATTCAGAACGTAGTCGCTGCCTTTGAGTTCTGCTTTGGTTTGCAGTCCAAATGCGTCCGAGCCGGAGCCGGCTTCGCTGAGCGCGTAGGCGCCGCAAGTGTCGGCTGCCATGCGCGGCAGATAACGCGTCTTCTGTTCTTCCGTTGTCCAGCGCATTAAGGCGTTATTGACCAGCGTGTTCTGCACGTCGACCACAACGCCCGCGGACGCATCCACTCGGGATAGCTCTTCGACAGCTAAGATGGCTTCGAAGAATTTCGCTCCGCTGCCTCCGTATTGTTCCGGAATCTCGATGCCCATCAGTCCCAACTGGAAGAATTGGTGGATGAGGTCCTTCTCGAACACGCCCTTCTCATCCATCTCCTTCACCAGGGGACGCACTTTGTCTTCCGCAAACTGGCGAATGTTGTCGCGGAAAAGAATTTCGTCTTCGGTAAGAGTGGTTAGGGGCGAGGGGGCGGTGGATTGCAGCATGGTTTCCGGCATATAGGGAGCACCTTCGAGAGAAGTGGCAACTAAGGATTTTAGCACCCCGGAGGGTTGGAACCGTCTTCAGAACAGCGCGAAAAGTTCGGAAGCTGTAGTCGCTAGATGGGCTTGCTTTGGCCGGGATTCAAGTCCACCCTGCCCATGCCGACATTCATTTCAATCGATCCCTTGCCGGTGCCCTCGATCGACCGCGAGACGATAAAGTGGTGGCTTTGCCCGTCTGGGCGATTGTCGTGCATGCTGCCCAGCCCCACGTTTACATTCAGCGATTCATAAGCGTCGGCATTTCCCCGGAAGTCGACGCGTCCGTAGCCGACGTTGATCTTGCGGTCGCCCCCAATCCGGTCTGCTACTAGAGTCAGGTCACCACGGCCCAGGTTGGCGGTAAGTTCAGGGGTAGTGAAGGGAATTTCTATGGTTACCCTGGCCCGGAGATGGTGAAACAGGTGCAGGCGCAGCTTCACGTCATGCGGCATAACGTCGAGTGTCTGTAGGTAATCGATTGCGGTATGCTCCTGTGCCGGGCGGCCTATATCTACCGTAACTCGAAACATACCGTCGCTGCTTCCCGTCAAGACAACGTCGGCAGCGCAGACGTCGATATTGAATTCCGCGCCGGCCTCAACTTTGCGGCCGAGTTGCAGATGGCCGACGCTGTTCTGATCACCCGCTGCCAGGGTCGCATGGGTAGCCGGCAGCGTGCCGGGGCAGCTCATGGAATCGTGGTCTTCGGCAAATGCGCCTTCAGCGAGCAGCAAGCTGGCGACCAGGAGGCAGGACAGCAGAACCATCGGCTTTTGACGCAACAAGGTCATCATGCCAAAGGATACGCAAACCATGCCGATGGGGTTCCGTGAAAATCGGCCCAGAAAGCCGGAAATCAGTTGGGAATTCAGTTAGAAGCGCGCACCAGTTTTAGCCCGTCAGCTTGCAGAATGCGCTTGATCTGGTTGCGGGCATGGACCGCCCAGGGTCCGACGGTATCGAGCTTCACGTAGGCGCGCCAGTGCTGTAGCGCCTTGCGGGGTTGTTTGATTTTCTCGTAGGCAAGGGCCACGTTGTAATGGGCGTCGCCATAGGTCGGCGCAAGCTGCAGAGCGGTGTTGTAGGCCTGGATTGCATCCATCACCCGCCCAGTCTCGTCGAGCACATTGCCCAAATCGAAGTATGCCAGGGCGTAACGCGGGTCAATCCCTATGGCGACGCGGTAATGCTTCTCGGCCAGCGCGTAATCCTGCCGGTTGTAGTAGAGCGTCCCCAGGTTAATATTGGCGGCCGCGTGCTCGGGGTCCTGCTCCAGCACCGCCTGATAAACCGCAATCGCCTGCGTCTGCGTATTCGGATCTTCTTCCAAAGCGATTCCGCGGGCGAAAAGCTCAGATACATCTTTGGGCTCGGTTGCCGGGTTGACCACCGAAATCGAATTGCGAGTGACCACGTTATCGCGGGGAGCAAAATCAAACATAAACTGTCCGGCGATGGGCTCGAAGACCTTGCCTTCGTGACGGAACGCAACCCGGCGTCCGGCGTTGAATGATCCCGCCTCGAGCAGCGGATTCTCCATTCCCGCTGCCTGCTTCTGCATCGCCGCCAGCGATTCCCGGATCACCGCCGGGCGTACCTTGTGGGCACACAGGTCGCGCACTTTCTTGACTTGAAGGAGATCGAAGAAAGAATAGCTTTCCGCGGCGGCGACCAGTCCAGCTTTTTCCCATGCTGTCAACTGCCGCGCCGTGAGCCGTAAAATCCGGAGCAAATCTGCTCGACTGTATCTCACGATGTAGGGATTGCTGACTGCATTATCCCCAACCTGGAAGCGCGTATGCAAGTGGAAATACAGCCCTAAAGAACCCGAAAAGCCAACTTGCATAGGGACTGGTGCAAGTTTTTGCAGTTTCGGCAGCGAAACGGGTCGGGCCGGGACGACGGCATTCACCAATTTTTAATAATCGTTCCCGGCGAAAATGCGACTCGGGGGACTATGATTTCCTGATGATGACCGCAGCCCGGCGCAAGGCCGTCCGCGAACACGATTCCACCAAGGAGATGACCGGACTTGTCGAACAGTCCTGCCTGGTGGCCAAGGACGCCGCCTTCAACCTGCGCGACTTCCTGGAGAACTCCTCCAATATGGCGTCCATCGCGGTGAAGGACTGCGAAAAGGAGCTTGACCGGATGGAGCGCACCATCGACGAGCGGATCACCAGCGCGATCACGGAGGTCACCGAACCGGAGGCGCGTGAGTTGCTGGCCTGCCTGAAGTTCATCATTGACCTGGAGCGCATCGGCGACCTTACTTGGTCGATCGCCATGCGCCTACAGCATTTGTCGTCACGGCTACAAAAGGACGACCGCCGCGACCTGATCGCGATGGCGGAAGTGCTGGAGAAGATGCTGGAGAATGTCTATCAGGGGTTCGTGAAACGCAACCTGGAATCGGCTAACTGGGTGATGAAAACCGACACCCAGATCGACCACTTATGTCACGGCGTCTTCCGCCGCCATTTGCAGAACAAAGACCGCAATTTCGACTACAGCACCAACCTGTTGCTGATGGCGCAGGCCTTCGAACGTGCCGGCGATCATGCCAAGAACCTGGGCGAAGAGTTATTCCATCTGGTGGAAGGCCGCAGCCTGCGCCACGAACCCAAGCGCCCGAAAGTCTCGCGCAGCAGCGGCTGACAATTCCGGACAACTAGCTCTGACGGACCTGAAACCGTGACAGGTATATCATTCCGACCATGGCAGAGTTCCCTGTAAACGAGGTTCGAGCGGCATTTCCTGCGCTACAAGACGGGTTCATTTTCTTTGACAATGCGGCGGGCGCGCAATCACCTCAGGCTGTGCTGAACGCCGTAGCCAACCATCTGCTTCATCGCAATGTTCAACGAGGCGGGCGATACAGGCAGTCGCAGGAGGTGGACGAGGCTATCGCCCAAGCCCGCGCCAGCGTGGCTCTCCTGGTCAATGCCCGGCACAACGACGAAATCTCGTTTGGCATGAATGCGACCTCTTTCATGCGGCTCATCAGCATTGCCATTGGGCAATCGTTGAAGGACCGTCGCGAAATCATCGTGACCGATCTTGACCACGAAGCCAACATTGCGGTCTGGCTGGCTCTTGAGCGTGAAGGGGCGAAGATTGTATGGTGGCATTTTAGAGGTGATGGTCGGCTTCACCCCGAAGATCTGGAGAAGTTGCTCTCCCCGCAAACCCGGATCGTGGCCTGCACACTGGCGTCAAACGCCATTGGATCGATTCTCGATATTGCCGAGGTTTCCAAGCGCGCTCATGCTGCCGGAGCCGAGGTGTTTGTCGATGCTGTGCATTATGGCCCGCACGGGACCATCGACGTCCGGGCCTTCGACTGCGATTACCTGGTTTGCTCAGGTTATAAAATGTTTTCTCCCCACATGGGGTTTCTTTGGGGCCGTCTGGAAATACTTAACGCTCTGCCGACCTTCCGTGAGGATTTTGTGCCTGACACCACGCCCGCCAAGCTGGAAATTGGCACCTTCATCTACGAAAACGTAGCCGGCATGGATGCCGCCGTGCGCTACCTGGAAGACCTCGGGCGGCGAATCAATCCGGCCGCAACCTCACGACGCGCGGCGTTGGTGGCGTCCACGCAGGCCATCCGTGGCTACGAGGCGCAACTTTCGCGCGCCATGCTGGATGCGCTGGCGAACCTCAAGGCCACTGTGTATGGCATTACCGCGAAGGAGGAGATCGCGCACCGGACGCCTACGTTCTGCTTCAATCTTCCTGGTATTTCACCGGCCAAAGTCACAGAAGAACTGGCGAAAAGAAATATAGGCGTGCGCGACGGCCACATGTATTCGCCGCGACTGATGAACAGATTGGGGCTTACCAAAGAGAGTGGCGCAGTACGAGCCTCGCTTGTGCACTACAACACCGTGGAAGAGGTGGGCGGGTTCGGAAGCGCGTTGGCTGAAGTGGCGAGCGCGTGATTGACCAGCGCTCAACTCCTGCAACCTGCCAGTTTTCACAGTTATGACTGATCAAGAACCTTCAGCGACAGGGGCCGCGCTTCTGGGCGATAAGCTTCCGATGCCGGAAGTGGAAGGTCTCCACCGCCGCTTGAGCCAAAGGCAACTAACCATGATGGCCATTGGCGGCGCCATCGGTGTTGGCTTGTTTTTGGGAAGCAGCGTAACCATTCGCCTGGCCGGACCCGCCGTCATTCTCTCTTATCTTCTGGGTGCAGGGATTGCTCTGATCATGTCCTATGTGCTGGCGGAGATGGCAGTGGTCCATCCCGTCGCCGGCGCATTCGGAGTCTACGCGGAGAAGTACCTCAATCCCTGGGCAGGTTTTTCGGTTCGCGCTACCTATGGAGTCGCACAGATCATTGCCATCGGCGCTGAAGTCACGGCTGCCGGCATCTACATTTCCTTTTGGTTCCCGAATGTTCCGCAATGGATTTGGGTGGTGCTGGTTTCAGCCGCTCTGGTGGCGCTCAATTCCATGCAGGTGAACCGCCTGGGTGAGTTTGAATATTGGTTCGCAATGATCAAAGTGGCCGCCATCGTCGCCTTCATCATTGTCGGACTAGGTTTGATTTGTGGCGTTGGTTCCCGCAGCGCGATTGGCTTGGCCAATCTAACTCAGCACGGAGGATTCTTGCCGGCGGGATGGAAGGGCGTATGGTTGTCGCTCACCATTACGGTGACGAGCTACATGGGAGTGGAAATTATCGCGGTCACTGCGGGAGAGGCGCAGAATCCGGAAGTTAGTATTCCGCATGCCATGCGAAGTATTGTGTGGCGGCTCATTCTGTTCTACGTGCTGGCGATAACAATTATGGTGACCATGGTTCCCTGGAACCAGGCCAGCAGTTCGTCGGGGCTTTCTGGTAGTCCTTTTGTGACCGCATTTGCTACGGCGCACATACCCTTCGCCGCAGCGATCATGAACTTCGTCGTGCTCACGGCGGCGCTTTCGAGCGTGAACACCAATCTTTACCTTTCTACTCGAATGCTTTTCTCTCTGGGGCTGGAAGGTTATGGACCCAGATGGATGGGCAAGGTGAGCCGCAACGGCGTGCCGCATCGCGCGCTGCTGGCTTCAACCGCGGGGATCATCGCAGCCATTCTGCTGGCCATATTTGCTCCGAAGAATGCTTTCCTCATGCTTTATGGGACCGCGGTTGCCGGAATGCTTTTCGTGTGGCTGGTGATTCTCAGCACCCATCTTCGTTTTCGCAAGGCAATCACGCGCGAGCGGCTCTCGAGTTTGCCCATGCGCTTGCGGGCGCACCCGTTTTTTACGGTGGTGGGCATTCTATTGCTGCTTGCGATCTCGGGTACAACCTTTTTCGTAGATGGCCTGCAATGGTCGGTCCCGGCATTTTCTGTTTTCCTAGGTATGATCTCGCTCTTGTACTTGCGAAGCCGGCGGCCGTGATGTCTGGTATACAAGGACATTGCGCGAGGAAATGACGAAATGGACCAAGCCAGCAAGGATGTTTACTCTTCGCTCCACCGGCGATTCAAAGGTGATTTGCTGCGCCCTGGAGAGCGCGGCTACGAAGACGCGCGTGCCATTTGGAATGGCATGTTTGCGCGCAGGCCCGGGTTAATCGCACGCTGCGCCGATGTAAGCGATGTGCGAAGCGCGGTCCGGGCCGGCTCTGAGGCCGGGGTTCTCACCGCCGTGCGTTGTGGTGGGCATAGCCTCGCAGGTTTCAGCACCTGTGAGGGCGGATTGGTGATCGATCTATCGAGAATGCGCCAGGTCACGGTTGATCCCGAGCGCCGTCGGGCGCGGTTCGCCGGAGGGTGTCTCTTGGGGTCGATTGACGCCGCAACTCAAAAAACGGGATTAGTCTTTCCCTCCGGCGTGGTCTCTCACACTGGCGCCTCAGGACTGGTTTTGGGCGGAGGGACGGGATGGCTCACCCGGCGGTTCGGATTGTCATGCGATAACGTCGAAGGGTTCACGCTGGTGACGGCGGACGGATCCGTCGTACGCGCCAACTCAAAGGAGAATCCGGATTTGTTTTGGGCCTTGCGTGGAGGCGGCGGCAACTTCGGAGTGGTGACAGAATTCGAGGTGAAACTGCATCCGCTTACTTCGGTGGTGCTCGCGGAAGGACTGTGCCCCGAGGCTGATATTCGCCGGCTGCTTGAACGCTGGCGAGACTTCATGGCCGACGCGCCGTTCGACTTGAAATGGAATGTTGATCTCCGCCTTGCTCCGAATACAGAGAACGTACCGGTGGCGCTGCGCGGGCGGCCAGTGGCGGCGAGTTGGCTGCTGTGGACCGGTGATCCGGATGCTTTCCAGCAATATTTCAAGCCTGCACTTTCCCTGTGCAGCCCCGACTCGGTGAACTGCAAAGGTATGTCGTTTCTCGATTTGCAGACGATGGCCGATGCCGCTTTCCCGCATGGCCGGCGCTATTACACCAAGTCGGGGTATTTTCCCCAACTCGACGACGCCACCATTGATTGCATGGTGTCGGCGGTTGCGACAATCCCTTCGGCGGAAACCCAGATTGAGCTGGCTTATTTGGGCGGCGCAGCCGGGCAAGTTGCAGCCGACGAGACCGCATTCGGCGATCGCAGCGCTCCTTTCATCATGAACCTGATTGGCAACTGGTCAGAGGCTTCTGCCGATGCGGACCACATCTCCTGGGTCCGCGGACTCTTTCAGAAGCTTCGTCCAGCCATGAAGCCGGGTGTCTACGTGAACTTCATGAGCGGCGATGAGCAGGACCGCGTGCCTGAGGCTTACCACGAACGCTGGGATCGCATGGTCGCGGTGAAGTCGCACTATGATCCAAAGAACTTCTTCCGGCTGAATCAGAATGTTCCACCACGAAAAATCGAAGCGAAGGGGTAGCGGAACATGGAGCCGACGAGCGGAGTTGAACCGCTGACCTGCCGATTACGAATTCTCGCCAGGGACGCGACGCCACGTAACCCCAAGCATTTTCAGTTGCATCACCACACCCCACAGCATGTGAATGCACCTCATTTGTAAGTTACAGGACACCTTAACGGACAGTGATCGGGGAATCAGGTTTGACACGTGCACCGTGACTTACTAGCATCAACCCCGGAGCGTTCGTCGTGGCGCTCGACCAACGGTAAAGGGTAAGCCCGAGATTGGCCGATCTGGGCGTCACGAAAAACCAATCATGAAGAACCCATCAAGGCTATCGTGGCGGCGAGTATTCGTTGGTTGCTGCGCTATGCCATTTCCAATTATGGAGCTGTGCCGTGCGCCCATCATGTTGCCGGATGACCCCGCGTTGAAGTGGCCCCTAACATTTGTGTGCGACATCTGCAAGAACGTCTCTCCGCCGCGCAACAATCAAAACGTCCTAGGACTCGAAGAATTCAAATCGGAGATGCTGTCTAAAGACGAAAGTCTAGAACATCAAATTGGCCTGGAAAAGTTCGGCAGAAAAATTCCCTTGGTCTACAACCCGGACATGTCCAAGGTCGATGCTGCCAAGTTCTACAAATTCGATCTCTTTTCTGATGACGGTCTGGCAGCCTACAACACATTGGCTTCGGATCTAGACTCGAAATGTTTTTGGACAATCGAACTGGGAGAGAGATCAGGAAGCATTCTTAACACGATCGTACCGAGAGAGACCTCAGAGCATGGCTTAGAAATACTCATTGCGAAAGCACTGAAGAGTTGGCCTGAGATTAAGAACATGGATCGTTGGTTTCAATATCGCTTTCAGGATCGCGGTAGCGTCTAAATCAAAAGCCTGGAAGCGAAGGAACGGCAGCGGGAACACGGGAGCCAACAAGGATCGCGCGGCAAAGAAGGTGGGCGCGGGAAGAAGAAACCCCTTGGTGGAAAAGTTCTCCCAAGGGGTAAGCGCGAACCGAAAGCCCGCGACCGCGCCGCCAAGGCCGCCAGAAGCAACCCGAAGTACGACTAGTCTTGCAATTGTTCCCTTCTCAGTTCGCGGACATCAACGATGATTTTGGCCGGTAGCGCGGGGCACGGTTGGTCGATCTCCGGTGCCTCGTGATAAGTAAAGACAACCTTGAGCACTTCGTAATAGCCGCTACCGTAACTTTGCGAGTCATGAGTTTCGCCCGGCAGAAAGACTCGATCTCCAACCCGCGGGATTGCCGTGATCCTTTCCAGGGGAACTAAATTCACACCGCAATTGTCCTCTACGTTGCAAAACTCCAGGCATCCGAAGCTGACGGTTTGTGGCTCTCTCGCTTTCTTGGCTTCCCGATAGAGTTGCAATGTCGATACAACAAGGGTGGGGATGCCAAAAATCGCGATGACATCGGCGACGAGACTGATCGGATCAGGCCATGTGAACGACATTCTGAAACTGTAGCACCGGGCCCGCAAGGCAAGCGGCGCAAATTATCATCGGGCGAGGATAATTTAAGTCTCAAGGAATCACCGTCGCGTGGCACCCGCACTCGCAGCAGCAGCGAAGTACAGACGTGACAGCGCTGCGAATCGACAAGCCGCGCCTGTAACGGACCAAGCCTTGGCGCGCCTCCCGAACGGCGGTTGGCAGAACCTGTGCTCACCGCAGGTGACTGAACCGCCACGCACAAAACCACACGATGTCCTCAAGGTGTCCCCGTGGCGAATCCGTCCAGATCTGGACGGATGAGCTTGGAACCACCTCTATGCAGCGGAAGCGAAGGAGCGCCAGCGGGAAGGCGGCGCAGTCGGCGGAAAGAAAGCCGGACGCAGCAGACCGCAACAGGCTTCCCCTGAAAGTATGGGGAAGTCTAAACATGTTGGCGAATCCGCCCGTCGCGCCGCCAAAGCCGCCGGAAGCAATACGAAGTACATGGCGGATCTCAGGTGCGACAGGTTCTGTTGTACGCCGCCATGCTGTGGCACTTACATGCGCAACGCAGCGACGTGCAATGTGAACAATCTTCTTTCCGGCATGCCGCGCTGAGCTGATCCGCTGCCAGTTCTCTGAGCGGCCGGCTCCGCGGAGTGCCCGGCAATCCGACGCGAACGGGCCGTGTGCGTGCGCTTGGGGTCTTCATGGCCCCAATCTATCACCCGCGCCCAACGCGCACCATTTCCTTGAGCAGTTGTCCCAGCTTGCGGAGAAGGACGACGGGTCCGCTGCCAGGCCGCGCCCGCCATCCCCTCCGGTTGCGTTTCGACGGTGCCGTCAAAGGAGGTGAAACCGTCCGCCGAAACGCACAGGCGAGCTGATCCGGAGCGTGCGACTACGGACCAGCCAGCCAACTCAATCTCATCTGCCCAGTAACTCCTTTCGGCGCTGGCGCGTCACTTCCTCGAAATCCTGTGCCGGCGTCGCATCAGTTGCACGCCGCAATGATGGGCGGCAATCGCGTGCTTCATATCCCCATCTGCGTTGGGCTGCTACGCCAGCACGTCGCGACTGTTCCTCGAAGGCGACACCAGCCGCCTGGGTTTCGTCGCGCAGCGCCTGCGAAGTTATGAATTGGTGCAACGCAGCCGGACCTTCATTGGTAGTCGCCATGCGCTGTTCAATCCGTTTCGCATCGCGCAACATTTCGCCAGCCGGGCGTCGTCGCTCCGTCGTGGTCGGCCGTTGCTCGTCCTTCATCGCTGTTACGAGTCCGTTGATTGCCGCAGTAAGTTCGCTAAGCTGTTTTTTCTCTTCCGCAGTCATGGGGTCCTCACCTTCTGTGCTATCAGAAATTTTGACGTTGCTCCCCGCTCGACCAGAATTGACGCAGGCCACGTGGTTCGCGCGGATTTTCGTTTGGCTGATCTGTCCGTCTTCGTCGATCATGTAGTCCGTGCTGTATCCCGCCGACAATTCCCTTCGGTCGCCACGCAGAATTTGCTCGATGAGCGTAGCGTCGGTTATCACCAAATCGCCGAGCAAAGGCAGCTCACCATCCTCCAGGGGCGGGCCCGGCCGGACATTCCGCACGTGCCCCTTTTGGAAAATATGCGCATTGCCAGAGTCCAAAAATCTAGGCGGATGATCGCAGCAGATGGGTTTGCTTTCAAAAGAAGCAATCGTCGCCTTGGATAAGACTTCGCCGGCCGGTCTGTGGACTACGACCATCCCATCATCGTCCAATCCAATCTCGCTTCCGCGATATCGTTGACTGCCAGTTCTGCAGATCGGAGTCGCGAGACAAAGCAGGTAGCCTTCCGGCGTTCGTGCCGTGTGCGGGCCGATTGAACTTGCGTAGAACGCGTTCATTTGCGACTCCCGAAAATCTCTTCCGTGCTGGCGCCGTGAGGGAAAGCGCTTCCGGGATCCCGCGAGGGACCGCTCGCTCCGACGCCGGCGACGCGCGCCATGTCTGCGCTGAATGGGATATCGTTCTCGCCAACAGTCGCCGTGGTCATGCCCCCGCCCCAGGCCAAGGTTGCATCCGCCGCCGACTCGCCTTCTTCTTTGCGGAAGGGAACGTCGTGCTCCATCTTCCGCAGACCCTTCGATGTCGATGGGTCACCGAGTAGTCCTAGGCCGTCGTCACGGACGATGCCAGCGGCGATGTCTACGCCGCCAGTGCCCGCAAGGTCGGCGGGTGCTGTTGGATCGTTACGCAGTCGTGCTCTGCGCAAAGCTTCGGCGTTCACGGCTGCTTGCTGCTCGACTGCGCCGTCGCGATCAACGTATTGCGGTGTCTGTTTGTGTCCCATTAGTTTTCTCCTAGTTCGATTTTTACGACTGGGCCAACTGAAAAACTCAGTTGGTAGCCCCAGCCGTGCCATTGTTCGAAAACCCGCGGTGCCAACCAGCCTGCGGTCGGCTCGAGCTGCTCAAGAATTTCCATGAGCGTGTTTTCGATAGGAAGCCGCAATTCCAACTTGTCCATGAGAGGGGTGCCAATCACCAGCGCTTCGCCCACAGCTTGGCAGTAATTCCCCAAGGCCAAAGCCGCGGCGCGGAAGTGTTCGATGAATGCAAGGCGCTCAGCTTGCGCACGGTCCACCAGCATGTGGAGACGCTCGTGTTGTGCTGACGCGGTGACGGCTGCCAGTTCACGTTCGGTGTGCTCCAATTTGCCTTCAGCTTCCAGAAGCGCCCGGTCCACTTCGTACTTTTCCGCCCCGATTGCATTCACATCGGCTACTGCGCATCCACGTTTCAGTTGTCCGGCGATGTCATCAACGGCCGCAGTAAGTTCGTTGCTTCGCTCACGCAGTTCATCGCGGTGCCGCGCAGAAGCGTCGCGGACTGCCCGTGCTTCGTCTAACGTCAACTCAGTCGTTTTCAATTTCCCATCTCCTTTTGTGAACTGATATTGGTGTAACCACTACTCAACGCAAGGCGCTGAGAGCACTGACGACAACCTGCGGAGTGTCCTGTTGGTGTCCGCATATCAGTGAATGACCTCCGCTTCTCCCGGTTCGTGGGAGAACACTGCGGCAACAAATTCGGCGATGCGATCCCCGCCGACTGCCAGCTTTGACTTCCGGACCAATTCGCCGGAACCACCCTGCCGGCACGCTTCGGCAAAGAATTCTAAGACCGTGCCGTCGTAGCGGAATATCGAACCATCCTGCATCTCCAGGACGACTTCGTTGTCGCCCGACTGGTTTTCCAGTTTTTCAATTCGACCGGGCAGTCGCATGGCGCTCCCCCTTTCGTGCGTACTTTTCCTCCAACGCCGTCACCCTAGCTTCCAAGGAGCCGACTTCGATCGACTTCAGCAGCGGACTCGCCCCGTAGAAGATCGCAGTGGCCAACTTGCTATCCAACTTTCCACCCCTGAGGTCAGATATGGACTCTGCCAGCAGGTCCCGCAGTTCCGCAGCCGTAACTGGTGGAGCGAACTGCTTAAGCGTTTCTAGGTTTCGCAGTCTTCGTCGCCGTCCCAATCCACCGCGTGACCCGATTTCCTTGGCTCTACCGCTATGTAAGAGGCAACGCCGCCGGCCCCGTAGCGCATTCGCACCACATCGTCCACCACTACGTTTCTTTGCTTGGCATTGCATTTTTGGCTCAGGCCGTCGCTACACCGACGGTTAGGCGACCCGTGCGGGCCATGTCGTCACCTTTTTCACGAATCTGCTCGATCAACCAGCCCGGCGCCGGTGCGACTGGTTTATTCTCGTCACCGCCCAGCCAGTGATATGGTTCACCGGTCTCGTGTACGGACGGCGGACAGATGACGTAGCCACCGTCACCACGGACATCCAGTTCCGGTCCCAGCTTCCCAGCGGAGTTCCTGATGTTGGTTGCTGGATAGGTGAAGTAAAGCTGACTCCCCTTGCCAGTCTTCACGCCAAGAGTGTTGTCCGCGATTTCCTGCCAGTCCACTCCTGCCTGGCCACACAGATGCGCGAAGGATTCCAGGCCTATATAGCCGTCAACATCTATGACAAGGAGCCGTGACGCCGGCCCGCAGGCGATCCCCCAGTTGCAGTCTGCAAATGTGTGCAGCCAAGTCATCAGTTGATCAATATTTGCTGTGGCGCACTTTGACCACCGGATGAGAGGCTCTTTGCTTTTGGGCTGACACGGAAACAGTCTCCACCCGCGATCAGCGAGCCGCTTGAGCTGTTGCTCTGTCCCACTAGGGCGCACCGCCTGTTGTCCCACTAGGGCTGTCCCACTAGGGCTGTCCCACTAGGGCTGTGTCCCACTAAACCACTACTGGGCTTAGTGGGACTTTGGCTCCCTAGCGGGACTCGGAAGGTGGCAGCCCTGCGATGTGCAATGTATTCATCGACGGGGGCAAGCTCCGCGCTGGCGATAGCTTCTCTTCGGTACCGCCGAACTAGGGTCCAGTCGCAATGCATCAGATCAGCGATACGCTCAAGAGGAAGAGCAATTGCTTGGTCTGGACGGGCGCGCTGCAGTTCTTTAGCCAGGGCAAGAAAGAGATCATACTTCGAGTTCGATGAACCTTGAATCCCTTCCCAAGCATGTTCAAGGGGATCTGGACCGCCTGGTGGATACGAGGCGACACTCCTAGCTATTTTGGAAACTTCCAGTTCTGGCAGTGGCGGCCGGCAGCGGCGATCGTTGGCTCGAAGTAATTCGGCTTCGATCTCGGCGGAGGCCTTTCCCTTTCGTCGCAGTGAGCCGGCAAGCCTGGTCAGGCCGTCATTCCGATGCCCTTCAGGCAAAATGCCGATGTCGTTTGCTTCCATTACTCTGCCTTCCGGGATTCCAGCCATGCAGTCAGCTCAGGCGAGCCCCAAAGAAAACGAACATAGCGGCCAAAGCGCACGTGGGGGATTCGCTCTTCCTTCGGGCAGCGAGGTTGCACATGCGACCGGATCCATGACGGCATAAGGTCCAGCTTCGCAGCCAATCCATCTGTGTCCAGAACCTGGACCGCGGGACCAGCTTTCTGCTCAAACCCCGATGTTGGGGACATTCGCAGGACTTCGGCCAGTTGCGGGCTCATCGGCTCAAGCCTTTACGGTGACCTGTCGTGGCGCTATCGGCAGCTCGTGCTGTGTGGGTTTCGATGAGAACGCGCAGAAGGTTCGGGACGTTGCGCCGTTCAGCCGCAGCCCTGCGTCGAAGTTCTTTGTAGAGCGAGTCGGGGATCCTGAAGGTCAGCCGCCGCTTCATTCTGTTTCGGCACCGCGGCCGGCCACGCTTTTTGTCTGCCATAAAAAGACCTTGACAGACTGTCGCTTTGAGCGCAAGATATACCGTCGCACAATAAATCAATCAACGTAAGACGATATAAACGGATTAAGGCAATGGCTCAGTTTGTGTTCACGCCCGAGGAAGAGAGCGAAAACCTCACAGCATGTGTTGGACTGGCGAATGACTTCAGTGAAACAACATGGGAGGGTAAGCGCCACGGTCCGGACGACGCGCGCCAGTTCAGACGGCTATTGCACGCACACCAAGAGTGGCGCGGAGCTGGTTCCCGCAATATCGCGGCTATACGGCTGGACCCGAAGGACCGTCACGCTTTGGAGCGATACACAAAACGCATTCATGTCAGTGTTCTGCCCAACGGAACTTTCTCGATTGATTACCCCACGCCTTGGAATGAAGCATTGCTTCAGTTCACCCGCCTTTTGAACAACCATCAGTTCGCTCTCCTCGGCGGTCCTTGCCGAAATCGAAAGCAACATAATGGCCAGGATTTTTGGTTCATCCGAAAAACACATCGTCCTAGTGTGTTCTGTTCCCGTCATTGTGCGGGAGACGCAACGAAGGCCGCTGAGCGACAACGCGCGTACAACAACAAAATTGAGAAGGCCAAACTAGCACTGAGGAATTATCCAAAACGACCCCCACGATTCAAAGGTCTTGGTTGGAAGGAATATCTCATGGAAGCTGAACCATCCCTGAGCAAGAAGTTCCTGACGATGGCGGTGGACAGTGGGCACCTAGTTCCGCCCTAAAGCTTGAGTTTTGCGGGTATCCTGGCCCCGCCCGCAGATGTGCGACCGACTTACATGGGGCCGGAGAACGAGGAAACAAGAATGCGAAAACGAACACAGCAAGGATCGATCATCACGATCGGCTCCAACTATTACGTCAGATACTGGGAACGGGTCAACGTCAATGGCAACATTGAACGGAAACGGCGCACCCGCGAGATTGGCCCGATACCGAAAGGATATCGCTGCCAAACTCCCCCGGATGACATCGTCAAGGCTGCTGAACAGATCATGCGCGACATCAACGACAGCCCGGTTACGCCGGCTCACTGCGTGAGTGTCCCCGCTTTTATGGAAGACTACTTTCTTCCATGGGTCCAGCAGAATCGGCGGCCGAGCACCTGGAAGGGGTGCAAAATCGCGTGGCAGCAACATCTGAAGCCGGCCAGCAAGGGCTACCGTGGCTCACTTCGGGATGTCCGTTGCGAACATGTACAACAATGGCTGGATGAAGTGAACCGGCTTAGCAAGGGAAAGCTCGCCAAGAACACGCTCTTGCGCATCAAAGCCACGGTCTCAGCCGGATTCAGTGAGGCTAAGCGAGTTGGCTACTACGACGGTTCTAATCCCGTAGCTGACACCTTGGTAAGCCCGCACGCAGCCCCAGCCGCCCAAACCCGTGTTTATAACCTGGAAGAGATCGATCGCATTCTCGCCGTCCTACCGGAACCTGTAGCAACGGTCTTTGCCGTGGCTGCCTTCACCGGATTGCGGCGCGGAGAGATCGAAGGCCTCGAATGGGGGGATCTTCACGATGGCAAACTCTACGTCAACCGCGGTGTCTGGAACGGCAAGGTTCTGTTACCGAAGACGGCGGCGAGCTGCGCACCCGTGAAGGTAATTAAGCAGCTTGCCGACCGCTTAGAGTTTCATCGTCTGAGAGCTGGCGAGCCCCAGCAGACCGACCCCATATTTAAGAATGAGGCCGGGCATCGGGCAAACCTGAACAATATGCTGAACCGCGCCATTCTACCTGCACTCAACGTCTGCGTGCACTGCGGGAAGAGTGAAGGCTTGGCGCATCTCAGCCAGGATCACCAGTACCTGCGCGATGATCGTATTCCTGAATGGAAAGGTTTCCATGCCTGCCGCCGTGGGCTCGGCTCGAATCTCTATCGACTGGGTGTATTGCCCGACTCGATTAAGAAGATCCTGCGGCACTCGAACGTCAGCACAACTAGCACGTATTACATAAAAAGCACCTCAGCTGATGCCGACTCAGGGATGGAAAAGTTGAGCCAAGAAATAACAGCTCAGAACCTTCGGGACAGTGATCGGACAGTAAACCTCGATTCCGGCGCCATGCCGAAATCTGTAAACTAGCCCAAGGCTTGGGGTTAGAGTGGAGCCGACGAGCGGAGTTGAACCGCTGACCTGCCGATTACGAATCGGCTGCTCTACCAACTGAGCTACGTCGGCCTGGGTATAATTTTACATGAAAGATTACATGGAACACTTCACGCATAAGTCAGCCGCGCAATTGGAGGACGAGATGTTCTGCTTTGAGCAGTTGTGTGCTCAAATCAGCGGTCGCCTCGCAGACGCGGGCGTTACCGCGTCCGACCTCATGGCAACGCTTCCACAGGCGCGCGAACGCGTCTAACCACGCCGCTACGCTTCCTGAGGCCTCGCGAATCTCGCGATTGTTTTTCCGACTCAGGTGATCCGTATAATTTCACCATGCCCATTTCCCCGTTCAAGATTAACGTCCCGGAAGCCCAGTTAACCGACCTGCGAGAGCGTCTGGCCCGCACGCGCTTCCCGGATGAGATTGTTAGCTCCGGATGGACCTATGGCTTCGAGGTCGAATACCTGCGCTCGCTTCGCGACTACTGGCTGAACCGCTTCGACTGGCGGCGGCACGAACAGGACTGGGGCCGTTTGCCGCACTTCCAGGCCGAGATTCAGGGGCTCAAGGTCCACTTCATTCATGTGCGCGGGGCAGGGAAGCGGCCTCTGCCGATCATCATTACGCACGGCTGGCCGGGGTCGTTTCTGGAAATGCTCAAGCTCATTCCGCTGCTGGCGAATCCGCAACAGTTTGGCGGAGATCCCGACGACGCCTTCGATGTGATTGTGCCTTCGCTTCCCGGTTTTGGTTTTTCAGGCAGACCCAGCACGCCGGGCTGGAACACGTTCAAGATCGCCGGGGTCTGGGCTGAACTGATGCAGCAATTGGGATACGAGAAATTTGTGGCGCAGGGCGGAGATTTCGGCGCCAACGTGTCCACCGTGCTGGCGTGGAAATATCCGCAGCGCGTGGTCGCACTCCATTTGAATTACATTCCAGGATCGTATTTCCCGTTCGTGGATGAGGCGGCGCCGGTGAATGATGAGGAGAAAGCCTTCCTGGCCGCCGCTGAGCGTTGGATCGATCAAAAAGGTGCTTACTGGCACGTGCAGCGAAATGAACCGCAGACCATTGCCGCCGCCCTCAATGATTCGCCCATGGGGCTGGCGGCGTGGCTCATCGACAAGTATCGCGATTGGGCGGATTGCGATGGCGACGTCGAGCGGCGGTTTACGAAGGATGAACTGCTGGCGCACGTCAGTTTGTACTGGCTGACGGAAACGATTGGCTCTTCCATGCGGCTGTACCTGGAGAGCGCGAAAGCTCCGCTGCACTTCGCGAAGGGTGAGCGAATTAAAGTTCCCTGCGGAGTCGCCCGATTTCTCAAAGAAGAGCCGATGCCACCGCGATGCTGGGCAGAGCGTGTCTACAACATACAGCGATGGACAGAGATGCCGCGAGGCGGCCACTTTGCCGCGTGGGAGGAGCCGGAATTATTGGCGCAGGATTTGCGGGAGTTCTTTCGTCCGTTTCGCGGGGTGTAGGATGCCGGGCTGATCAAGTGGGGAAAATGCAGATTCCTCACCGCTAAAGCGGATTCGGAATGACAAGTTGGGGAAAGTATTCTTCGGCACGACTGAAGTCGTACCCTCCCGTTATGCTGCTTCAATCGCGTGTGTCTGTTCCCGATACTCTGCGTCGGACTCGGCTGGCAACAGTACCCACAAAGTGTAGATGCCGAGTGCAGTTCCGAACGGGATGTTAAACAGCGCCAGAAAAGCAAGAACGATAGTTAGCATGCGGGCCCAAGGTTCGCGCTGCAACAATCCCCAGCCGGTGGCGAATCCGAGTGCCGCTTTCCCCGCGATGATCAGGGCGATTACGCCGAGGAAGGGACGCAGCCAGGCAGTAGCCGCCGCGGGGCCACCGATCTCGGCCATGTGACGGAACAAAGTGTTGGCGAGGACGTAGAGGATGACCGCGCCGACCGCGTTAAACGCGGAGAGTGCCAGCCACAGAATGCCCAGCAGGCGAATGTGTTCACGCACTCGGCTGCGCCGCGGAAACCCGACCCCCGCACCGGCTGCGAATTCCTTTCCGCACTTGCCGCAGAAACGCTGGTCTGCTTGTATGGCGCTGCCGCACTTGTCGCAGAACATGGTTCCTCCTAGCGCTCACCCACTTCCACTATCAGCAGATACGAACTACAAGCGAGGATCGTTTCCGCAGATCACGAATTGGGCCCAAACTCCTGCGTAAACGAAAAGGCCACCTGGCAACAGGCGGCCTCTTCTTTCAAGGGAGAATAGTTCCAACGGAGATTTGACCGTCAAAACTTTCTGGCGAAATCTTATGAGCCGAAAAAGGGGGGTGTCAAGCAATTTCTAGGAAATAAATAGCTTTATTTTCAAGCACTTAAAAAATAGGTTAACAGGTATTTTCCACTGCCTCATTGTGAGACGGACGGTAGGTTGGAGAACCTAAACTGCTTTGATTGATGCACTTACGTTTCAGTTCTGGATTTGGGAGGGCTTTCGGCCAGTTGCAGCGAGATAAATTCCATCTGCTGTTCGCGGTGAAATACCTTTTCGGGAATGATGCGTTGTACCAGCACGCGCAGACCGCCAAAGGCGATACCGACGACCAGCGCGAAGACCATGAGGATGCCGCAAAGCACCAGGGCGTTCCAAACCAGATTACCGATGTTGTTTCTTTTGTCGAAGTACGTGTTCTCGTTCCAGGTGACGTCGGCTTCGTAGTTCACTGAAGCCAGCAGCGACTTGGCTTCGCTTTGCGAGAGAGCCCCGCTGACCACCACCACGATCGGCCCGGTGCGCCGGGAGAAGATGGCGGCGGGTGCTGCGGCCTGCGATTGTGCGGCTTCGATTTTCCGCAAGTGATCGCCAGCAATTTGCGGCGTGGGATAAGAGATCAGCATCAGCGTTGCTTGGCCGCCGGAACTGGCATATCTTCCCAGCACAATTTCCGCACCGGCGTTGAAATCAGCCAACTGCCATGAAATGGGAGCGTTCACTTTCTCGAGTGCGAGCGGCCCCAATACGTATTTGGCCGAATTCTTTACATACGCCTGGGAAGGCAGATACGCCGGCAACCCGGGCAGGCCCTGGGTGCTGCCCGTAGCCAACGGCAGAGCGCTGGCCAGTTCCCGCAACTCGGCGGCGGACATCGCCGAGAGCTTCTGAAAGACAGCGTCAATGAGAATATTGCCGCGATAAAACAAGACGCGCTCATTGAGCGAACCCGCCTGATCGCCAATCTTCTCCCCTAGCATGGGCGGGGTTTTGTAGAAGGTGAAAGCGCCATAGGCGTCGCTGGTGTCAGCAAAGCGCGCCGCCTTGAGCGTCAGTTTGCGGCCATCGTCACGAATATAGCTTGCAGACTCGAAATCGTTGAAGCCATATTCCTTGAGCACAGCGGCGTTCACCGGGTCGGCGACGGCGGGATCCCTGCTGGCGCGGACTACGCCGGAGATCTGCCATCCTCCAAACTCATGCGGCAGCATAGGTGCGGCGGGGGCATGGGTCTCCGCAAACAGCGGAGTCGCGAGCACAAGCACGAGCACGAAATGGAACCTGGAAAGCCGCATGGAGACACGCTAATTCTCTGGGATTAGACTACCGGGGAACGGAGAAAGTTTCCAGCCAAGCGAGACCCTACTGTCCCTCACCCTTTTCGATCCTACTGGCGACTTTCACGCCGCTCAAACCGCTGACATACTTGGCGATCCCTCGATAGAGCGATTCGGCAATGCGCTGGCGGTAGTCGGGGGTGCGGAGCTTGCGCTCATCGCCGGGATTGCTGACAAAGGAAATCTCCGCGAGAATCGACGGCATATTCGCTCCGATCAACACGATGAAGGGAGCTTTCTTGACCCCACGGTCCCGCAGGCCGGGGTTCTTGGCTGCCAGGCCGCTGTGCAGCGAACTTTCCACGTCGCCGGCAAACTCCTGCGATTCTTCGATCTTTTCCTTCAGCGCGATCTTCTTCACCAGGTCTTGCAGTTCGTGAATCGTCTTCTCCGAGACTGCGTTTTCGCGGGCAGCAACTTCGAGGGCGTCCGGCGACGAAGTGAAATTCAGATAGTAGGTTTCCACGCCGCGGGCGTCGGGATCATAGCTGGAGTTGGCGTGGACGGAAACGAACAGGTCCGCGCCTTCCTGATTGGCGATGGCCGTGCGCGTTTCCAGGGGAATGAAAGTATCATCGCTGCGAGTGTAGACCACCTCGGCTCCCAGCCGCGTGGTCAGCAACTTGCCCAGGCGGCGGCTGACGTCAAGCACCAGATCTTTTTCTTGCAGGCCTTTGGGGCCGATGGTGCCCGTGTCATGGCCACCATGGCCGGGGTCAATGACGATCTTGCCAATTTTCAGGCCCAGGGCGCGAGTCAGCGAACGCTCGCCGCTCGCCGTGGGCTGCGCTTCGCGAGCGACGACATCATCCGCCGGAGCCGGCCGTTTGCTTTTCTTGCTGGCCGGCAACTCGGCGGCGGCGACTGCAACCGCTGTCTTGCGGACCGGCTTGATTTCCGGCGGATCGAGCCTGGCGACGGTCTCGACCGTAGGGTTGTCGTCATCGTCGGCGTCCACGATCGTCTTCTTGACGCCGGTACTGCTGACCGCGACGGTTTTCTTTGCCGGCTTTTCATGGCTGACGGCGGGGCAGTCTTCAGAGTCTGAATCCGCATTCCGGCAGGGCGCTGGCCGGTCTGGCTGTGCTTCTGCTTTCGCGACACTCTTCGCCAGCGTCGCTTGAGCGTCCGCTCTATCGCTTGCGGGTGTGGAAGCTGCATCTTCCTTGAGGGCCGCGGCCTCTGGCTTGTTCTGCACATTCTTGCTGCGCACGTCTTGGTTGCGGACATCTATGTTACGGACATCAATGACCAGGCGCGGCGGGTCGGATTTCAAAGAGGCGTGAAAGTCGGAAACCTGGTTTACCTCCAGCACCACGCGAGTGCGTCCGGGCTGGAATTGCGAGATGCGGATCTTCTTCAGAAAGCTGTCATCTACATCGAAGCTTTTTACGAGAAGCTGGGGATCGAGCCGAGTATCCAACAAATCGAAAAAGATGCGATCAGGCCCGTCGATGCGTTGCGATTCGAACTTTACTCCCCCATCCAGATCAACCGCAATGCGGCTGTAGGCCGGCGTTGACCAGTGCCGGATCCCTGTGACCCGCACAGGTTTGCCGGTTTGCGCCTCAGCCGTCCCATCATCTTTGCCGGCATTATCGGCCACCGGCTTATCATCGTCGGCATCGTCCTGGTCCTTTGCCTCGGGTGCAGTAGGCTTTTTCAGCGGCGTTCTTAGACTTGCTTTCTCTACCGGTTCCGCCAACGCCCTCCGGGCCTGCTCAGCGAACTGGTTGCGGGGATAGTGCTGCAGAAAATCCCGGAAGGTTGCGTCGGCGCGTGTCTGCTCGTGCAGGTCGTCTTTATAGATTTCGCCGATGCGGAACAGCGCCCCAAAGCGCGCCTTGCTGCCGGGATATTGGCGGCGCAGGAACTCGTACTGTTCGATGGCGGCGCGCAGAATATCGTCGTCCTCAAACCGCCGGCCCATTTCCTCTTTCAATTGGGCGACGGCGACCACGCTGGGGTCGGCCCGGGTCGAGGACGGAGCTTCCAAATAGACCACGCGGTAAGCGTTGATTACGCGGTCGTAGTCGGTGCGGGTGAGTTGCTGCGCGGGTCTCGCCTCGAGCGATTGGTGCAAGCGTTGTGCTGCGGCGAATTGAGACCGGGCCCAGGTTTCGGGTCTGTGCGTGCGGGCATAGACCGGCAGCAGCAGCAGCAACACCGTTAGCGGTGCAGCCGCCAACCCCAGCCGCCCACGTCTGCCTGAAGATTTGTTTATCAACCTACCAGCCCGTAATCGTCGTTCCGAACCTGGTCTTGCTGTGAGATGCGTTCGTTCTTACTCGGTGTTGCTGATGTGCAGCACTCCTCGGGAATCTCGCTCTACCTGGATCGGTTCATGAAACGAACTGCCCAGGGTGCGGTCCCCGGTCGAATCTGTTCCGCCGTAATAGAGTTGCGTGATGCGTTTCACATACTTGCGGGTCTCCGCATAATGCGGTACGCCAGCGCTACGAGCTACCGCTCCCGGCCCGGCGTTATAAGCCGCCAGCGTCAGCTTCACATCGCCGCCGTAGTTCTCCATCAACTGCTTCAGTTGGCGGACGCCGGCGTCCACGTTCTGCTCCGGATCGAAAGGATTGGACACGTTCAGCTGGCGCGCGGTTTGCGGCATCAGTTGCATCAACCCCATGGCGCCCTTGCGGGAGACGGCATTAGGGTTAAAATTCGACTCCACTTTGATCACCGCCCGCACCAGGCTGGGATCCACGTTGTGGCGCGCCGCCGCCTGGTCAATAGCGGCATCAATTTCCTGCTGCGAGAAAGCCCGGCCTCGAACCGGCCGCAAAGCCGGCGACAACCCTTCGGTCGAGGCCAGCAGGTGGTTCACTTCTTCCGCTGCCGAGCGGGCTGCCCGCACGTTGGCGGAAGGAACCGGCTTCCAGCGGTGTTCCGTCGGACTCCAGAACACCAGCGAACTCTGCCGGGCTGGGGTTTGCGACCGCTTGCTGGCCGCGGGCACAGATTCGTTCACGTAGATGGTCCGCCCGTCGTTATCGGTGGTGGAAGTGATCACGGTGTTGTCGGAAGCGGCTTCGGCCCAAACCCATGGCGTGAGAGAAAGGAAGGTCGCGATTACGGGTGCCATCAGGGCGAGTTGCAGGTGCTTTCGCATAGTCGGTATCGACATCGGCGTGTGGACACACAACACTCCTCCACGCCTACCTGCACAGAACCTGACGAAGAACCCTTACCAGAGTAGGTCGATTATAGGCTGTGGGGAGGGGCAGGGCAATCTATCGAAGGGGCATAGAACCACGGTGGTAATCTGCGCAAGCTGCTGAAAGATAGAGTCTTAACTGGTCAGTAACCCTGAGTTTCTGCCCAACTCAATCCCGCGGCCTTAACTTGGCGAGGGACACGCTGGCCCTCCCCGACTATGTTACGCTGCCCAGTTACCATGGCGGAATTGGAGAACTCGCGGCAAACGACTGACTTCCTGATGCTGTTCGGCTTTTGGTATCGGGCGATGGCCAGCGGCGCGCTCACCCGCAGCCGCCTCCACAAGGCGATGCTGCTGGAAACTCCCTTGGTCCTCGGTCGCGATCGCCAGGGCAAACCCTTCGCCCTGCGCGATGCCTGTCCGCACCGCGGCATGCCACTTTCGCACGGCCAGTTCGACGGCCAGCAGCTTGAATGCAGTTATCACGGCTGGAGGTTCGACGCCCACAGCGGCCAGTGCCAGCTTATTCCTTCGCTGACCGCAGACCATGATCTCAGGTTCGACCGCATCTACGCCGGGGCCTATGCCTGCGAAGAGCAGGACAACTATGTTTGGGTCTTCATCCCTGATCCGCCGCCGTCGGGTGCAGGATTCACCAGGACCGCCGAGCCGACGATTCCGGCGCCACGTGTCCCGACTTTCAGCAGCAAGCACAAAATCGCGCATCTGACTGCCGAACTGCCCTGTAGCGTGGACCACGGCATCATCGGCCTGATGGACCCGGCGCATGGGCCATTTGTCCATCAAGCGTGGTGGTGGCGCTCACGTCACAGCATCCACGAGAAGCATAAGAGTTTTGAGCCGATCCCGATGGGCTTCCGCATGAGCGCGCACACGCCCAGTTCAAACAGCGCGCCCTATAAGCTGCTGCGAATGTACGCCGACGCCGAAGCCATTACCACGACCATCGACTTCGTGCTGCCCAACCTGCGCTATGAAACCATCCAGGCGGGGAAGTATTGGTTTGCCAGCTTGACCACGGTTACGCCCATCACTCGCAATCATTGCCGGATCGACGTCGTTGCCTGCTGGAACCTGTTTCGCTGGGTGCCGTTCGGCACTGGATTGCTGAAGTTTGTGTTCGCAAAATTCGTGGAGCAAGACCGGCAGACTATGGAAAAGCAATCGGAAGGGTTGAAGCACAACCCTCATCTGATGCTGATCGACGACGCCGACCGTCCTGCGAAGTGGTACTTTGCGCTAAAGGCCGCGCATCTTGAGGCCAAGCGCACCGGGGAGATGAAACATCCCATGACTGGACCCGTCACGTTGAAATGGCGCAGTTGACAATTTGAATCTTGCTAACGCGCAGAGAAATCCAAAGTTCGGCTTGAAATCCTCATCCATAACGAAAGCGGAGCTCCATTGATCGAACAGTCCGTTGCCATACCCACGCCTGATGGGACCGCCGAGGGCACTCTTTTCATTCCTGACTCAGACAAGCGCTACCCTGGGGTTCTGTACTTCACCGACATTGCCGGGATTCGCCCGGCAAACCTCGGCATGGCTCGCCGCTTGGCGGAGCAGGAATATGCGGTACTGGTTCCGAACCTGTTCTACCGCACCAGTAAGCTTCCGGTCTTCGATTTTCCGCTCAAGTTTGGGGACGAACGTACCACGAAGCGGCTGGGGGAACTATCCGCGCCACTGACTCCGGACGCCATTGAGCGCGACGCATCCGCCTACGTGAACTTTCTCGCTCCCAATGATGGTGTAGATCCAGGCCCGATGGGAGTGGTCGGCTTCTGTTTCTCCGGATCCATGGCCATGCGTGCCGCCGTTGCTCGTCCCGACCGCATTGCCGCCGCAGCGTCCTTTCACGGAGGCCGTCTCTATACCGACCAACCCACCAGTCCACATCGCGAACTGGCGCGCATCAAGGCTCGCCTCTACTTCGGTCATGCGGTCGATGACAAGAGTATGCCCGCCGAATCGATCGCAAAATTCGAGGAGGCGCTGAAAGCTTGGGGAGGCCACTACCAAAGCGAAACCTACGAAGGCGCTTTGCACGGATGGACCGTGCCCGGCGGTCATGTCTACAATCACGCGCAGGCCGAACGTGCTTTCGACAAGCTCACTCGTTTGTTCGCGGAAACATCAAAATAACAGAGTGGACCTGCGGAGACGACTTTCCTACTCCTTCACCAGCCAGTCGAGCGCCTCTTCGCGCGTCTTGAAAGTCGGCAAGTCGCGCTGCGAAAAATTCTTGAGGTGCTCGTAGAACACATGGGGCAGGGTATCGGTCCCAAACCAGGCTGAACGCTTCAGGTAGGGACGGTCGTAAACTGTGCCTTGCTTCATCTGTTCGACGGCCTTGCGGTCAAAGTGCGCTCCCGTGAAATCCGCCAGGATGAGCACCGATTCCTTGGGCTCGGCGGTCACGTAGCCGGGAACGAAGCGGGAAATTTTCTCCAATTCCTCGGCCGTGCAGTGCGAACAATCCACGAATAAGATCTTCTTGCCCTGATGGGTGATGAACCGGATACGATCTTTCATCAGATGCTCCTCACGGGGAACCGGGAACTGGGCTTGCGTGGATGAATGATGGCGGTTTCCGGTAGCTATGTCAAACGATGTTGGCTTATCGATGGGCGGGTGTGGGACGCACACTCTTGCCCGCCCATTGTTGAGTGTGATTAGGCGAAAGCAGAAGGGATTATGGCAAGAGCAACATCAAAAGCGCCGGACAAGAGTGTCCGCCCCAGACGAACTAAGCCAGTAATCCTTCGACCACGCCATAAGTGGCATCCAGCGCGGCATCCAGCGCTGCTGGATCTTTGCCGCCGGCCTCTGCCAGATCGGGCCGGCCGCCGCCTTTGCCGCCGACTTTCTGGGCAACAGGACCAATGACTTTGCCCGCCTGGATGCGGCTGGTGAGATCTTTGGTGACGCCGACAATCAAAGACACATTGCCGTTGCTGGTCGAACCGAGGACGACCACCCCAGAGCCCAACTTGTCGCGAAGTTGATCGACTAGCGTGCGCATCTGAGCGCGCTCCAGGTTGTCCACGCGATGGGCCAGGACCTTGACGCCGCGGACGTCTTTGATCTTGTCGTTGATTGAACCGACAGTAGAAGAAGCTGATTTCATGCGCACCTGGTCGAGTTCGCGGGCCAGGCGCTTGATTTCGGTGTCTTTCTTGTCGAGTTCGAGTTTGAGGGCTTCTGCGGGAGAAGTCGTCTCAGCATGTGTGGCCAGCGCCGCTACCACGCTTTCGAGTTGGTGATCTTTGCGGAAATGCTGTAACGACCCTTCGCCGGTAATGGCCTCCACTCTCCGCACGCCCGACGACACGCTGCCTTCTTTCAGAATCTTGATCAGGCCAATTTCGCCGGTGGCAAGGGTGTGCGTGCCGCCGCAAAGCTCGGTCGAGAAGTCGCCGATCTTGATGACGCGAACTCTGTCGCCATACTTTTCGCCGAACAATGCCATGGCGTGATATTCGTTGACGGCAACATCGATGGGCACGTTCTCGATGACCTCGACTTTCTCGTTGCGCAGGACTTCTTTGTTGATAATGTCCTCGATGTCCTGCAATTCTTCGTCTTCAACTGCGGTGAAATGCGAGAAGTCAAAGCGCAGATGATTGGGTGCGACCAGCGATCCCGCCTGCTTCACGTGCTTTCCCAGTACTTCGCGCAGTCCGGCGTGGAGCAGGTGCGTAGCGGTGTGGTTACGCATGGTGGCGAGGCGAATGTCGGCATTGACCACGGCATCGACTTTGTCGCCGATCTTGAGGGTGGCCCACCCAACGCGGTTTTCGTTGGGTGGGGATTTCATGAGGACCTGGTGCGCCCGCACACCCTGAAGCGGCGAGTAGCAGCCTTTCACTTCGGCGACGATGGTGTTGTGATCGGCGGAGTAGAACCATCCCCGATCGCCGACCTGCCCGCCGGATTCAGCGTAGAACGGTGTGTGATCGAGGATAACTTCGCCTTCGTCGCCGGGCTTGAGTTCCCGCGCGCCCTGTCCGTTCTTGATGATCGCCAGTACTTCGCAGTCGTCGGAGCGAGTTTGGCGGTAGCCTTCAAATGTTGACTTCGGAAGCTGCTGATAAGCGGGATTGGCAGTCTGCTTGGCTGCGCCTTTCCAGGAGGCGCGGGCGCGGGAGCGCTGCTCGGCCATCGCCGCGTCGAAGCCCGCTTGATCAAATTCGATACCTTGGTCACGTGCTGCATCTTGCATGAAGTCAAGCGGCATGCCGAAAGTGTCGTACAGTTGGAAGGCGGATTTTCCATCCAATATTGGTGCGGGAAATTTCCTGACTATGCTTTCAACAACCGCGTTTCCTACCCTATCCCCCAGAGCTGCCTTTATCGTCTCCGATAGACTTACCTCCTCGTCCAAACTCACTCGCTTAAGGTAGTCGGTTATCAATTCTTCGGCCTTGAGTTTCGTCGTGTGGCCCACCTCGACTAATTGGTTAAAAACGTCCTTCGGCCAACGTAGCCTCGCTTCTTGGTACAGGTGCTCCATCTTGGACAGCCCCGCATCAAACGTATGCGCAAACCTGGCCTCTTCGCCCAAGATCTTGTGCGATATAACGTGGACCGCCTCGTTCAATTCTGGATACGCATCTTTCATCACTTCGCAGACTTTGTAGGGCATGTTGTACAGAAACGTTCCTTTCTGCCCCAACAGACGACCATGAGTAATGGCTCGACGAAGGATTTTTTTCAAAACATATCCGCGACCTTCATTTGCGGGAACGACTCCATCTGCGATAAGAAAGGTTGCCGCTCGTGAGTGGTCCGCGATCACACGTAGAGACGCTGCTCCCTTCGCATGAGCTTCCTCGTCTAATTCCTTTTTGAGCGATGTTCCCGTTAGCTCGGCCGCACGCGCAATCAGCGGTGTGAACAGATCCGTGTCGTAATTCGAGATCACCCCCTGCAAAACCGCCGCCAGACGCTCCAACCCCATGCCGGTATCAATCGACGGCTTAGGCAACAGGTTCAATTTGCCGCTCGTATCACGGTCGAACTGCATGAAGACCAGGTTCCAGATCTCGACATAGCGTCCGCAGTCGCAGGCAAACGCACAATCGGTGTGGCCTTGGTCGGAAGCAATCGCGCCCATGTCGTAGTGAATCTCGCTGCAAGGGCCGCAGGGGCCGGTGTCGCCCATCTGCCAAAAATTGTCTTTCAGTCCGAACTCGAAGATGCGGTCCTTGGCTACACCCTGCGCAGCCCACAGGTCATAGGCTTCGGCATCGCGCGG
>JBKQLO010000200.1:0-15113 GCA_052147055.1 Terriglobales bacterium | reverse complement strand
CAGCAGATTCCTCGTCGCGGTGCTCCTCGGAATGACAAGGAATCGAGGGTAGCGCCAGGATCGGCAGTCGTGCGTGGCACCAAAATGCATAGGTCCTTCGTTGGGGATCCTTCGCGTTGCGAAGGATCCGCCGCCTCAGGATGACAAGGGTCAAATGCGGCATATGGGCGTCTTTTTAAAGTACACTGACTTCGTGTTACACTGTTTTCGTGTCTTCTAACAGCACTCGACTGCGTAATGTCACCGTGACCTTGGAAGAAGAAGTCGCGCGGTGGGCGCGTATTGAGGCGGCGCGCCGGGACACCAGCATGTCGCGCTTGCTGGGGGAGATTCTGAAGGAGCGCATGTCCGCGCAGGACGGTTACGAAAAAGCCATGCGGAGGGCTTTGGGGCGCAAGCCCTTTCTCGACAGCGATGGCCGCTACCTGACGCGCGAGGAGGCCCATGACCGCGCCGGGCATCGCTGATCTGCGGGTTCCGTCCGGGACCGATTCGCCGGTGTTTGTGGATTCGAATGTGCTGCTCTACGCGGTGGACGAAGCCAATCCCCGCAAACAAGAGGCTGCGAGAAACTGGCGGGCGGAGTTGTGGAAGAACCGCCGGGGACGCGTCAGCTTTCAGGTTCTGGGGGAGTTTTACGTCAACGCGGTGCGGAAACGGCCGGCTGCCCGCGAAGAGGCACGGGCGGAAGTTCGCGATCTGCTGACGTGGAATCCGGTGGTCGCGGATGCGGCTTTGTTGGAACGGGGATGGAGGCTGCAAGACCGCTACGGGCTCTCGTACTGGGACGCACTGATTGTGGCGGCGGCCAAAGCGGCCTTGTGCCGCTACCTGCTTACGGAAGATCTTCAGGCCGGGCAAAAGCTGGACGGAATCGAAGTGGTGAATCCGTTTCTGCGTGATCCCCAGTCGGTGCTGTGATGGCCCCCCCTGGTCAACTTGCCCGCCCCTTCGCAAAGAACGCGAAGGAGCGGGGCACCCAGCGCGAGGTTAGAATGGGCCACCCTATCTTCTTACTCGGGGTGGCGGGGAGTAGTCTTCGATGATGCCGTAGAGGTCGAAGCGTCCGGGCTTTTGGAGTGGGGCGGGGGCGCGGTCTTGAAGGAGATGCCAGGCTTCGCGGTAGGGTTCCCACTGGTTTTGTTTGTCGCCGGGGCAGGCGCGGATGGCGAATCGGCCGGCGGCCTGGGCTGAGGGGATGATGTACCAGATATCTTTGGGAATGTAGTAGGCGGCCAAGTAGTCGAAGTCGGATTGCTGGTAGGTGCGGTTGGGGCCGTTGCCGTGGAACAGGCTGGCTACGAAGTTGCCGGGCTTCATGTTGCTGGCCGAGTAGAAACTGGATTTGATCTGGATGCTGATGAAGCGTCCGCCGACGTCGAGGACGACGTCGTAGGGAGCGGCGTCGCCCAGGGGCTTGGCGGCTTGAAAGCCGAGTTCGGTGGCTTTGGTCATGAAACGGAGTTCGGCCCATTGCCCGCGCTTTTTGTGGTTGCGAATGTCCATACCGGAAGTTTTCAAGGTTGTTTCTCCACATAGAAAAGGCGCGGCTGCGCGCCGCGCCTGTGAGTTATGCTCTATATCTTTAGAATAGCATTTGGCAGGGGGTAAGTGAGACACGGTTTTGAAGTTTATATTTGGAGCGGATTCAGAGGGTTGGGGGGAATCGTTTACTATCTGGCTATTGACAGGAATTCGGGAAAAGCCGGGTTTTAGGTCCTCCAAGGCTAAAGCCCCATGTTATGCGGATCGCAGCGGCCCGGCTGAAGCCGGGCCCTTCCACGGTACTCCCCAACGTCGCAAGAAGATCTCCGCCAGGACCTGCGCGCGGTTACGAAGAAATGCCGGCCGGATTGGGATATCGCCACGCCCGAACTCAAAGCTGCGTGGCAGCAAGGGCGCAAAGGAACTGTTCTATCCGTACGGCAAAACGTACGTCCAAACTCTGGGGGAACAGGATTAGGAGCCTGGCGCCCTGGCACGAACGGAAGATGCTATTGTGACTCACAAGGGAGAGTGACATGAGAACCAAGATGATTATCGGAATCCTGGCTTTAAGCGTGCTCGGAGTGTCGGGGCATGGGCAAACGTCATCCCAGGATCAGGGCGCAGATCTGAAGCCGAACCAGAGTGTGAAGCTGACGTTTCACGGCTACGTGCGTGATCTGGCGTGCCTGATGAAATTCAACGAGGCGCTCAAACCCAGCAATGACTGCGCGTTGATGTGCGCCCGCGCGGGGTCGCCGTTGGTCATTGTCACCAAAGAAGGGGTCATCTATACGCCGATTTCCGATTCGATTCCAGACACGTCGGAACGAGAGAAGCTGATGCCGCTGGTCGGAAGCTACGTAGAGGTCACGGGCGAAATGTATCAGCGATCGGGGATCAAAGCCATTGTGATCCGACAGATCAAGAAGACGGACGAGGCAAAATCGTAAACGTGCGCCAGCGGATGGGACGCTACCTGCTCCCGATGCGGTAGACGATTCCGGCGGAGAGGCGTAACGAAGGCGTGGTGGAACCGCTGGAGCGGATGCCAACATAATCGCCACCCAGGCGCAGAGCGAATTTCCGGCTGGCGCCGAGGCCAATGTCGGCTCCGCCTCCGACGGCAAAGGTAAATTCGTTGCCTCCGCCGGTGATACCTCCGGTCGACTCGGAGAAATGCGACCCGCCGAACAGGGCCTGGGCGAAGGGCACGACGTTGTCCAGCTTGCGGTAGGAAAAGCGCGGGCCGACCATGTAGGTTTCTCCCGCCAAAATCTGCGGAATATGGCCGACGTAGCCTCCGAAATCGCCAGCCACACCGAACCAAGGGTTGGCGTTGACAGCGACCGAGGCACTGCCGCCGTTATTCCAGATGGTAAAGCCCTTAATAATATAAAGAGGAGAATAGGCCACGGCGACGTCGGCCGCGGGAGTGGTTTGCGCGGGTGAAAAGGCGGCCAGGAGCAAAAAGATGACGGTCAGCCAGATTGGGCGCTTCATTTTGTATCTCCTTTTGTTGAGCTACAAAAAGCTGTCCCCCAAGTTATCGTTCTTGAGAGTAACCCGAAGCCGGGCGAAGAGTTTTGTCAAATTTTTGTCACGAACATGCTTTTCAAGTCAGTGCGGCTTGTCGGCCTCGTCCGGCACCCGTGTTTGATCGGTAATCCAGTTGACTTCCCAGGTTTTGCCGCCATCGTCGGAGAAAGACTGCTCGAAGTGAGGCTTGTTGGTGGTGGTGTTGGTCCAGAGGAAGCGGACGATGACCATTTTGCCTTTCCAGGTGTCCTGTGCATAGAACTCGCCGACGCCGTTCTTGAACTGGCCGATTTGGGGCGGCTCGAGAACGCCGGTCTTGCTGTTGGCCCAATAGAGGCGCCACTGATGGGTTTCCGGTTCGTACAAGCGCAGGGTCAAGCCTTCGATATGGCCGCTGGGGCTGTCGGCCTCAAACTCCTCGATCTGGGAACGTCCGTTCCAGACTTTACGAGTGACGGATGTGCCGTCGAACTTGACCCAAGTATGGGAATTGGCGAGGCGGTCGACGAGGCGCTGCAAGGGAATATCCCAATGGCCGATTTCGAAATCGAAATCATGCTGCCCATCTGGCGCGGACGCAGCGGCGGCAAGGCTGGCTTGCGCCGATCCGGAGGTCGATTGCGCGGAGTCTTCGTTGACATGGGTATCCGTGACCCGGGTATCGGTTGCGATCCAATTGACTTCCCAAGTCTTGCCGCCGTCATCGGAGAATGCCTGTTCGAAGTGGCAGGAATTGGCGGTGATATCGGAGATGACGAATCGAACCAGGATGGTGCGGTCGTTGAATTTTTCCTGATCGTAAAACTCGCCGCGTCCATGCTTGAATTCGCCAAGCGTGGGCTGGGTCAGAACGCCGCCGCGGCTGCTGGCGAAATTGAGGCTCCACTGCCGCGCTGTGGGGTTATACAGGCGCAGACTCAAGCCTTCAATGTGCCCGGCTGGGCCGGTGACTTCGAGTTCAACCAGATTGGCCCGACCATTCCAAATCTTGCGGACTACGGTCGTACCTTCATACTCGACCCAGGCGTGGGAGCCGGTTAAAGGATGCTGGAGGCGGGAAAGATGAGTTTTCCAGGGGCCAATTTCGAAGTCAAAGTCGTGCTGGCCATCGCGCTCCGGGGGAGCTTGTTGAACGTTGGTCTTCGATGCGTCTGAATTCTGCTGCGCGAGCGCATGAGGCGACTGCATGACGACAAGCAAGCTGCCCACGATGAGATAGGCGCAAATGGGTTTGATGTTCATCACTGCCTCCTTGAGTCCGGGCCAGGACCAGTCCGGATGCAACATAGTCGAAGCGGGGAGCGGAGGCGCCAATTCCGAGTAAAAACAAGTAAAAAGTTGTGAACGGGTTGCCGAGCACGGAAAGGGCGAACGAAGGAAGGCTGCGAGTTTCCTGTTGCCAGTCAGTCACGCAGCCCTCCACGGATTACGACCACAGAGAGCCGCTGCACCTCCCACATCTATCGTGCAGCGGCCCCAGGGTTTTTATGGCATCCCCATGTTTAGAAGCATTGGTTGAATTGGTCTGTGATGGGAGTTGCGGTGGTGTGTGATGGGCGTCACGTCAGACGGCGGCGTGGGCGCTGGCTTTGACTTCCTTGCCGGATTGCCGTTCGACCACGCGAAGTTCTTTTTCGAGGGAGGAAAATCGCTGGAGGATTTCGTGCATACGCAGCGCCATGTTGCGGACGGTTTCGATTTGCGAGCGCGCTTCTGCGGAAAGCGATCCGGGTTCCAGCAACAGCAACTCGGAGTTGCCCAGCATCGAGGTCAAGGTATTGTTCAGCGTGTGCTGCATTTCGAGTATGTAGCGGCCGAGGGTGGCTTGCCGCTCCAGGAGCGTGTTCTCGCGCTCGGCGCGGCGGGCGTGAGACTCCGCGGCAGCGCGATGCAGCACTTCGCCGGCCACCAATACCAGCGTCTCCAGCCAGTTTTCCTGCTGGCGAACCACCACCACTCCGGGCCAGCGGTCGCGAACGGATTGAATGGCGCGGGCATCGTCGGAGACGAACAGTACGCGCTTGCCGGCGGCGTCCATGGCTTCCATGACGACGGCCAATGCCTGCGGGCGGATGCGCCCGGCGATGGCTAGTTGAAAATTGTTGGGATCGAAGTCGAGGCAGACGTCACTGCTCATCAGGGTGAATGCGGGCATCTTGCGTTCGGATTGCCAGCGGCTGGTAATGACGACGGGGAAATACGGGTCATCGGAAATGATCAGTACGGTGGGTTGATCCACAATTTCTTCTCGATGTCAGTTGCGGCCTTATGAGCTGCTGTCGTCGCTGCTTCCGGGGCCGGCTTCGCCCCAATCGGCAGTGTGATGGGAGACTTCGAATTCCGGCGCGTCGGAGGAAGCGGCAGGGGATTGAGCGCCCGCCGCAGCCGCTTTCGCACGAGTGGCCGCTGGCTGCGCACTTCCCTTCTGGTTCTTTTCCAGAGCATGGTCGATCACGTTGCGCAGATCCACCAGCATGCGCAGCGGCTGACCCGACGAGTATTCGGCGTGGAACATCACTTTCCACGATTGGCAGATCATGCGCAGGCGTGCAATGGGCTCTTCGGCAGAGAATTGCGCGCGGCGACAATCGAGCATGTCAACGCCACGAGATTCGAGTTCCCGGAGGCCGTCGGAAATGGCGTTCAGGTCGCCATGCATCAGGCGGAAAAACACCCGCCGCATCAGGAAACTGAAGCGGGTGAAAGACACCATGGCGGCGGGAGTGTAATAGTTTTCTTCTGACGAAGTCTTGAGCTTGCGGCTCTTTTCCAGAACTTTACTGCTGAGCAGTTCGCTCAGACTCTTGCAGGCATTGGCCTCGGTCATCAGGTCGGCGAGCGGCGAGAGCCAGTCGGGTATGGTGACGTCCGCGGTGCCCAGGACCGGCTCCAGTGTCTGCGCGACATATTGCACGTCTACGTCGCCATCTTCCAAGCGCGAGGGCGCGGCGAGCGAGAAATACTGCACCAGAAGAAAGTCGACCTTGTCGCGGTCGGAATCGGAATGCTGAGGCTTGCGCAAGTGATGCAGCAGAAGATGGCGCAGAGCTTCCTCGTCGGCCAGGCTGCTGGTCTGAAGGAACTGGCGGAGTTGATAGACCTGGATGCGCTGATCCATGTCGAGGAACCACTGGCGGGCCTGTTCGACAGATTCCTGGGGCGGCGTGTTCTGGCCGGCTTCGAGATCGTTGCAGGCGGGCAGTTCAATCACGAATTCCCGGGCCAAGGCCGCGTACAAAGGGTAAAGCTGGAGCGCGTCTTTCCACTCGGTGGCGAGATCATTTGAAGGTGATGTCATGGTTTCACGATCCAGTTGGCGACTTCCCGCGTAAAGCGGGCGGCCACCGCCCGGTTTCCTCCGTTACATTGCAGTGCGACCACGCAGGCCTCGGTGTCGAGAGTGCCGTCGGAGTTCCTTAAGCGTAGCTTGTCAGCGAATTCCAGTGGCAAGGTCGACGCGAAGAGCACTTCCTGCGGCGTGCCAAATTCAATTACGGTGCTCTCGCTGGTGGTGCTGGTAGCATCGCCCAGGCGAGTGAGGCGCACCGGGATCCGCACCGGTGTGGCATTGGGAAAGAACTTGGCCAGTTTGGTGGTGGAGCTTTCGCGAGTTGGCGCGGCCGCTACGGCTGGCTTGGACACCGATTCCCCCAGAGCAAATGCCAATGCAGGCCGGGGTTCCCGAGTCTGCCGGTTAGCGTGGACTCCAGGACCCGGACCGCATCGCGGAGAAGGAGAGTGCACGGGCACGGCCAAACTGGGGCCCGTGGAGCTTGCGGCTAAGTGTAGAGTTGGCAATGAGATGGGATGGAGTTCTGTTTTTGGCGTAAGCCAGTCTCGGAGGGTCAGTGTCTCAGATTGATATGGCGTCTCAGGGGGTCAACCCATAACCGCTAACTTAAGCAGAATTAGTTCCGGGTTGCCCGTCACCGTCAACAATCTGGTTTAAGCCAACCGAAAGCAGGTTCCATGACTGCACAAATCGTTTGATCGAACATCAAGAATCGGCTCGGTCATCGGCGATGCCGTCCCGGGGACGTCTGGTCTGGTAATTGCCGTGCGACTCGCTCCCACGATACCATCGGCGCTATGCCAACCGGAATCTTCATTCTTGCCTGCTGGGTTGCGCTCGTCGTGTACTGGAATATCAGCGCCCGCTCCGTCAAGACCCCGGCAGAACCGCAGAATTTTGCGGCTAGGCTGGCCCGGATGCCGGTATGGCTGGGCTTCGTCCTGTTCGTGGCAGCCTGGGTGCACCCGTTTGGCCCGGTCGCGATGCGGCGTACAGGCTCTTCGGATTCGGTCGCCGTGGCCATCTGTGCGCTGGGGCTGTTCGTGGCCATCTGGTCGCGCAAGGTGCTGGGCGCCGAATGGAGCCGGGACGTCGAGTTGAAGCAAGGACACAAGCTGGTGGAATCCGGCCCCTACAGGTTTGTGCGCCATCCCATTTACACAGGGCATCTGCTGATGGGCCTAGGAACGGCTGTTGCCGCGGGCTTGCTGGTTGCGTTCGTGGGGCTGGCGTCGTTCGCGGCAGGGTTCTGGATAAAACTGAACCAGGAGGAACGCCTCCTTCAGCGCGGCTTTCCCGACGAATATCCCGCTTACAAGGCGCGTGTCAAGGCGCTGATTCCCTATGTGTTTTGACGCGTGAGGCGGGTAGCATAGGGGAATGTCCCGTCCGCTCAGAAGGCCGTCTATCCGCCTATTGTCGGGATTGTCGGCAAACCTTACTTTGGGATTACTTCAGGCTTGCCCGTGATCCTGGCCCAATCGCCAATGTGATCGACACCCCTACTGCAACGCCGAGCTGCCGGCCGGCAATTCATGTCTGCCGCCGATGTTGTAGCGTTTCAGCTTGCGGTAGAGGGTGGCGCGGCTGATGCCGAGCATCTTGCCGGCCATGACTTTGTCGCCTTTCACTTGCTCAAATACGCGCTCGATGGTGGCGCGTTCGATGTCTTCGAGATCGGTGGAGGAAAGTCCGCTCTGAATGGCGGCTCCGCCGGTGTCCGGGATCGGTGAAGCAGAGGCAATCGTCGGCGGCAGGTCGCCGATGTCAATTGTCCGCCGGTCACCCAGCGCGACCGCGCGCTCCACGCAGTTCTCCAGTTCGCGGACGTTGCCCGGCCAGTCGTATTGCAGGAGGCATTTCATGGCGGAGTTGGTTACCTGCATCGAACTACCCTCCGCGTAACGGTCCAAAAACCAATGCACCAGCATGGGAATATCGGAACGGCGTTCGCGCAGCGATGGCAGGTGCACAGTCACAACGTTGAGCCGGAAATACAGGTCTTTGCGGAAGGTTCCGTTGCGGTATTCCGCTTCGAGGTCGCGGTTGGTGGCCGCGATCACGCGCACGTCAACTTTTGTTCTTACATTGCTGCCGACCGGGCGAACTTCTTTTTCCTGCAAGACTCGCAGCAATTTGGCCTGCATCTCCAGGGGCAGCTCGCCGATTTCATCCAGAAAAATCGTTCCACCGTTGGCCGATTGGAAAAGACCGGTCTTCGATCTTAGCGCGCCCGTGAATGCCCCTTTTTCGTAGCCGAATAATTCGCTTTCGATAAGAGTCGGAACCAGGGAGCCGCAATCCACCGCCACGAACGGACGGCTGGCGAACGATCCACGGAAATGAATGGCGCGGGCCACCAGTTCTTTGCCGGTACCACTTTCGCCGGCGATCAAGACCGGCGTGCGGGTGTCTTTCAATCGCGAAACGATGCGTAACACGTCTTGAATTTTGGTGGAGGACCCGACGATACCGTGCAGGTCGGTTTCTGTGTCCACGCGCTCGCGTAGAAACTGGTTCTCTTCGACCAGGCGGACTTTCTCGGCCATGCGGCGCAGGAAGAGGCGCAGTTCTTCGAGCGGCGAAAAGGGTTTGCCGATGTAATCGTAGGCTCCGAGTTTCATGGCCTGGACAGCGGTTTCGACCGAACCGTGGCCGGTCATCACCGCGACTTCGGTGCGCGGAAGCAGCTTTTTCACTCTTTCCAGGAATTCGATGCCGGACATGTTGGGCATGACCATGTCGGTCAGGACCATGTGGGCGGGCTGCTCTTCGAGCAAGGCGAGTGCGGTCTCGCCGCTATTGGCCTCGAGGCAGGTAAAACCCAGGGCTTCGCCGACGGTCATGCAGAGTTTGCGGATGCTGGGTTCGTCATCCACGATTAAAAGCCGGATTCTTAAGTCTTCGCTCACTGCGCTTTCCCCATCGTCTTTTCCACGACTGAAATGAACTGCTGCACTCGAAATGGTTTCTCCACGCAGGGCGCGCCGGTTTTGCGCAGCGTGGCCACGGTTTCTTCGTTGGCTATGTCTCCGGTGATGAAAACAATCCGGTGGGCAAGTTCGGGACAATTCCCCGCCAACCAGGCATGGACATCGGCTCCGTCCACTCCACCGGGCGTGCGCATATCGGAGACCACACCCAGAAATCTCTCCGAAGCCAGCAGACGCAGGCCTTCGGCTCCAGATTCGGTGCAGACCACGCTGTAGCCGTTACGCTCCAAAGCGGCGCGGACATAGGCCATCACGGCCGGCTCATCTTCAATGAGCAGCACCGGCAAAAAGGCGGGCTTGATTGCGGGCACGCTCATGGCCGAGTCACTCCCGTCACCGCGCCAATCGCCAGAGCCGGCAGGCGCACGGTAAATGTCGCCCCCTCATCATCGGGATTGTTGAGGCAAGCAATCTCGCCGCCGTGTTCATGCACGATGCCATAGCAGATGCTGAGGCCGAGGCCGGTGCCCTTACCCACGTCTTTGGTGGTGAAGAACGGGTCGAAGATGCGGTCGGGAGACGAGATGCCCTGACCGTTGTCCCGAAACGTTATTTCCACCGAGTTGCCGCGATTGGCAGTCCTGATCTCGATGCGCGGAGGCCGCCCGGTATCGTGTACCGCGTCGTACGCGTTATTGAGAATGTTGAGAAACACTTGTTGCAGTTGATGCGAATCGCCGATCACCTGTTGGAGACTCTCGTCGAGATGCTCGATGACCTCTGCGCCGCGGCTGCGGAAATCGTAGGCACGCAATTGCACCGTTCGATGGAGAATGGCGTTCAGCTGCACCGGACTCTTTTGCGGCGGCATCTGGCGCGCGAAGCTCAGCAGGTTCTGCACGATTTGCTTGGTGCGCTGCGCCTCCTGGAGGATCACGCGCAGGTCTTTGCGCGCCGCGTCGGGCACTTCCGGATTTTCCATCAGTAAGTCGGCAAAGCCGAGAATCGCGGTCAGAGGATTATTGACCTCGTGCGCGACGCCCGAAACCAACTGGCCCACTGCTGCCATCTTTTCGGCGTGCATCAGTTTGGCTTGCAGGGTGGCCGCATCGGTGATGTCGCTCATGACCACGACAATGCTAGTGACGGTTCCCTGTTCGTCGCGCATGGGGCTCAGATTGACCGAGAAACGTCCTACCTCCTGGCCGCGCACGATTTGCAGCTCAAGGTTGTCGACTTGCTGCCCGGTCAATGTGTCGGCGAAAGCGTCGGCCAGGGCCTGCCGCCGGGGCTGGGCAATCAGGTCTTCCAGAGGCCGTCCCAGGAGTTGATGCTGCTGGTAACCCATTTCATACCAGCGGCGGTTGGCATAGCTGATCAGACCGCTGGTATCCGCCACCAGGATCAGGCTCTGGGTGTGGTTGAGTATCTTTCCGGAGAAATCGCGTTCGCGATGCAGTTCCGACTGGAAGGTCTTGAGGCCGCTAATGTCGAGCATGACGCCGCGGTACTGCACGGTGCGACGTTGCGCGTCGCGCACGGCAAAGGCGTTGACCAGAACGTGTACCGCTGCCCCGTCAGGGCGGCGCAGAGTTTGCTCCTGGTTCCTTACCGCGCCATGTTCCTGCATCTGGCGCGTAAACTCTTCGTAGTGCTCGGGCGAAAAGCAGACTTGGGCGCGGATGTCCGCCTGCAAAAGCTCCTCGCGGCTGGTGTATCCGAGCATCCGAACCAGCGCGTCGTTGACTTCGACAAAGCGTCCCTCGGGAGTGGCGAAGAATACGCCTTCCTGAATGTTGTCGAACAATTCCCGGTAGCGGCGCTCGGCCTCACGGCGGTCAGTGATGTCTTTCAGGACGTGAATGATTTGCAGGCCTTCGCTAGTGGCGCTGTGCACCCGTGAAGTGGCGACAATGTAGGTGCGGTCGAGCACCGGGAGCACATATTCATCTGCGGCGGTGTCGTCCATAGGAGAACGGCAGAAGGGACAGGAATGGAGCGGGGTTTCATCGTCGGTGACCATCAGGCCGCTCATGTTGACGCCGATGAGTTCCTGGGGCTGAACTCCGATGAAGTCGGCCAGGGAGCGGTTCACGCGCAACACCTTGTCCGCTGGGTCGTGCGCCACAATGAAATCGGTGATGGCATCGAAGATCTCAATCCAGTGCCGGTTGGCCTGGTGCATGCGGGTGAAGAGCCGGGCGTTTTCCAGGGCAATGGAGGCATGGGCGGCGACGGCTTGCAGCAATTGCTGGTCGCTGCGCTCCAGAGGTTTTTGCCGGTTGGCGAGACACAGCACACCTACGAGATCCGCGGACGAGCCCTGGAGTCGGACCAGGCTGCAATCGTTCCAGCCCAATGCAGAACTGATTTCGCTGCCCAGAAGCTCGGCGGCGCTGCCACACACCACCGCCTCTGCGCTACGGGTCAGGGTGTTGGTAAGGGCATCTTCCAGGCGATGCAGCAAACCATCCTGTCGCCCGTTGGAAATCGAAGTCCCGTGCAGCGCCACGATTTCCAGTCCCTGATTTTGCTTCACCGCCAGGGCGGCCATGGGAGCTTCCATCAGGTCCGCAGCCCGAGTGACAAAGCTCCTGGCAAACTCGGGAAGCTGAAGCTGGGAATTCAGTTCGAGGGCCAGCCCCATCAAGGACTCGGCGCGGCGACGGTGTTGCTCTGAGAGATGAAGGTTGCGGGTGGACTCCAGCGCCACCGCGACTTGCGCGGCCAGAATCCGGGCGGAACGAATGTCCGCCTGCGAGATGCCAGTGCGATCCAGCCGGTCGAGGACCCCGAACATGCCCAGCACTTCGCCGCGGGTATCGAGCAAGGGCACAGTCAGCATTTGCTTGATATTGAACCGGGCAAGGGCCTCGCGATCAGCTCCCGGAATCTGGGTGGCGTCGTCGCACCAAAAGACCTCGCGGTTAATCAGGGCGCGAGTGGTGGGACCTTCCGGCAAGACGAGTTCTACGCGCTCGGTTCTACCGCCCTCGGCTCCCCAGCGAACTCGAAATACGCCGTCTTCGAGCAAGCCGAGAAAGGCGCGGCCGAAACCGAGAAGACCTGCGGCACGCAGGGCGAAGCGTTGCATGAACTGGTCAAGATCGCCAATCGATCCCAGTTCCGACGAAATGTCGAGCAGTTGCTGCAACTCCCGAGCTTGGGCGCGCGCGGTCCCGCAAAGCTCGGCGTTCGCGATGGCCACTGCGCCGAAGCCCGCCACCGCTGCCAACAAGGATTTTTCCTCCGTCCGGAAGGCACCCTGTTGCCGCGGATAAACCAGAATGGCGCCTTGGGCGCGGGAAGTGCGGATGGGAACTGCCAGCAACATTCCGGCAGGGACCAACTCCCCAAGAGCCTGGGTGAAGGGGTCGATCGACACGGCAATGACCTCGCCTGCGGCCAGAGCTCGGGCGGTAAGATCGGCGGCGAACTGTAACCCCTTGCGATCGTAACGGGCGCGCACCGAAGCGGCCAGTTGCGGAGATTCCGCCGCCACGGCGTGCAATTGCACCGTAGCTCCCTCGCGCAAGAGGATGCAAATCAGCCGGGTGTTCAGCAGCATCCGCAGATGGGCGGCGACTGCCTCGGCCACGGTCGAGGTGTCGGGCATGCCATGAACTGCCTGCGCCACCTCGGTTAGAATTTCCGCCCGGCGATGCTCTTCGCGGGACAGCTGGGTCAAACGGTTGGCTTCGAGCAGGCTGCCCAGTTGGCCGGCCAGAATGGTGGCCTTCGCAGCCAGGTCGTCGTGGAAGAAATCCGGGTCTGATGCACTCAGGAAAACCGCCGCGCCGATCACTTCGTTCGCCACCACTAGCGGCGCCGCCATCATCGACTTGGCGTGAAACTCTCCGGCCATGGGATAGCGGTTGGGATCCACACGATTCACATAAACTGTCCTGCGCTGCCGGACCGCCTCGATGGCGACCGCACTCTCCTGAGCTTTCAAGCGGCGACCCCGAAAGTTTTCCGCCAGCAAACCATCGGCTTCGGCGGCGATCAACTCATCTGGCGGATTCACCCGCCAGAAATATGTGCCATCAACGTGGAAGAACTCGCGGGTGCTGCGGCAGAACAGTTGAATGACGGAACCGGAGGGCGTACCGTCGGCCGTCGCTTCGGAAAACTGCAACAGCAGTTTTTGGAAAGCGTCGTCTGGGTAGTGCGGTGGGACTTCGGTCGCCGTAATCTGTCCGGTTTGCATAGTAAGCAACAGTGCCAACTACAAGTAATTGAATATAATGGAAAAATAGCCCTTAATCTCAATTTGAGTCAAGACTATAAGGGATGGGAGTGCCCAATTATGAACCGGTATTATTCACTTGACACAACCGATTTGGGGTGAGAATCTGGGGATGCCGTGACAGGGCGAAGTTAAACCATTGTTGTTTGTTTGACCTACGATGTTCTGGCGTGAGAGTGTGAATTATAATTCACATATCGGAAGCGTCGGGCATCGGTAGGCCCACCAGACTTATAATCTGAAAACTCCGCAAAGGGTTCTGAGGGTTCGACTCCCTCCGCTTCCGCCTTGCTTTTATATCACAGTTACGGCAGTGTAGGGGCCGCTCTTGAAACATCGCGGAGGCGGTGCTAGGCTTGTGTGTGTGAATTAAAAGACACATACGAGTCCCCGTAATGATGCGTGGAAGCAATCCCAAGACAATTTCTCTTCTACGAGACGAGTGGAGGTCGCGTACCCTGCCGCGAATGGCTTGATGATCTTGAGGTTAATGACAGACGTGCTTATGGCGTGGTATCGAATAGGCTTGACAGAGTAGAAGATGGAAACCTTGGCGATTGTGAACCTGTTGGGGAGGGTGTTTCCGAGTTGAGAATTGATGACGGCCCTGGGTATCGGATCTATTTTGGGACAGACGGGGAATTCGCAATATTACTTTTAGGCGGCCCAAAGGGGACAAAGAAGAAACAGTCCGCTAACATCAAAAAGGCAAAGGAATTCTGGAGAGACTACAATGCCTAAGAGAACACGCGAGTACAACCCGTGGCGTCTTGAGAAGCTGACAAACCCTGAGACCGCCGCAAGCTATCTCACGGCTGCTATTACCGACTCCCCAGAGATGTTTCGCAAAGCCCTCAGAAATGTTGCGCAAGCACGACAGATGGCGAGAGTGGCGAGGTCTGCCGGAGTCACACGCGAAAGCTTATACCGAGCTACATCGGAGATCGGCAATCCGACCCTCGATACGCTGGACGCAGTTCTTACGGCAGTAGGTGTAAAGATCATATTTAGGGCAGATCGTGATTCCGTAAGTTCCGTGCTGCCGCAACCGAACTCGACGATATCCGGTTTTCGAACCGGACACGTTAATTTAGTTACCGAAGAGAAGACTCGGCAAGGTATTGGGAATACCGTCGGAGTTACTTACAGCACAGACATAGGAAATTCACTCAACGGCACATTTCAACTCGGACAGGGGAATAAAGAATTATGGCTCCAGAAAATGACGCTTCAGCACAGCCTAACGCCACCCTCGATATTAGAAGGACAGATGACTTTACCTCCCGCTACGCAAACAACGTACAACTTGAACCAACCCTCTGGGATGTGAAATTAACTTTCGGTCAGACCGATCAAAAGATCGGCCCCATGACCGTTGTTCAGCACACGGCTATTACCCTATCGTGGCCAGAAGCAAAAGTCTTTAGCTATTTCCTGCGTTCTCATGTGGCAGCGCACGAAGCCCAAATAGGCGGAATCACTATTTTTCCCGATATTATTCTCGCGCCCTCTGGCGAAGTTCCGCCTGGAATAAACACGCCGCAACAGCAAGCCTTATTTAAGAAAGCAGTTGATGCCATGAATAAAGTGTTCCGTGAATTCATGCAAGAAAATC
>JBKQLO010000199.1:0-22313 GCA_052147055.1 Terriglobales bacterium | reverse complement strand
GATCTTTTGATCTTCGTTTCTCGGCGATCTCTGCGAGCTCGGCGGTAAGTTTGGTTTCTAAGTGTTTTTCATCAGCGTGGCCTTGCTGTAGGCGACCTGGAAGCCGAGACGCTGGGCATTGCGCATTGAGGTGGTGCCTCCGAGAGTAACGATCACGGCGAACTCGCAGCCGGCTTTGCGGGCGGTCTCCATACGGCGACGGAGTAGGGCAGTTTGCAGGCCACGCCCGCGAAATTCGGTTAGGGTACCGGCGCCGAACAGGGCGACGATGCGATGTTCGGGAATGATCAGGCCGGCGGCACAGGCGACCGGCGCGCCGTCAACTTCGGCGGTGAACAGGATTGCTCCCTCGGCCTGGTAAATGGGCGCGATCATTTCCGCAAAGCCTTCGGGGGCGTCGCCGTTGGGGAAGAAGCTGCGAACGACGATGTGCGAGAAGGCATTCGCCTCTGCGGCGTGGCCTTGGCGAATGGTGGTTCCGGCGGGCGCGGAGACCGGCTCCTCTTTGTCTTTGTCGATACGGCGGAACAGAACGTTGTTTAGCTCGGCCATCCCATAGGCGCGCTGTTTGAGCATCTCGAACAGTGGCGGGTCGGTGAGCGGGCAAACGTCGATTTGCGAAGGGGCGTTGTGGGAGCGGTAGAACTGCTCCATGCGGTCGAGGTCAGCGGCGGTGGCTGAGCCGTCGAAGCCCATGCCGACGGTGCGGCCGATGGGGGAATTGAGGCCGGCAAAAATCATGTGGCCGCCGCAGATGGGTTCAACGGCGGCGCCGATCTCGGGTTTGAGCTTGTGATAAAGATGAGCGTAGTGCACTTGCGGCATTTCTTCGGCCGACTCCAGCCGGCGGGCGAGCGCTTGGTCCACGAAGTCCATGGGAATGTCCTCTTTGAATTTTGGTATTGCGTTGGGAGATGGCGGCGCACACTGCGGCGCCGGGTTATGAAACCAAGAACGGTGGACTAGCGGACAGCAGTCATAGGCAGCGGTTTAAGAGTAGCTTGGCGGTTGGCGGAAGTCAAAGGTTTTTCACCGCCGAGATCGCAGCGGGCGCCGAGAAAACAAGGGCTTGCAACCACAGAGGACACAGAGAGTCACAGGGGAGTTCAAAGATGTTGATCCCCCTCTGCTCGGCGATCTCTGCGACCTCGGCGGTAAGAGGTTTCTAGACCTGTTCTTTGGCTTCGCCCAGGGTTACCTGGACATCCATCTTTTTCTTGGCGCGGAATATGGTGACGCGAACTACGTCGCCGGCGCGGTGTTTGTTCATCATCTGGGCGAGGTCTTGCTGGTCTTCAATCTTTTCGCCGTCGATGGCGATGATCAGATCGCCACCCACCATGATGGGCACGTTAGCGAGATAGGCGCGCTCGGTGCCGCCCTTCAGCCCGGCGCGGTCGGCGGAGCCTCCAGCGACTACCTGGACGATCAATAAGCCGTAGTCGGCGGCGAGACTCATTTGATCAGCGAGATCAGAGTTGATGGGGATGGTGCGCACGCCGAGCGCCGGACGCCGCACCCGGCCCAGGGTGACGAGGTCGTTCAGCACGGCCTTGGCGGTGTTGATGGGAATGGCGAAGCCGATGCCGGCGCTCTGGCCGACGCTCGAAGCGATCAGGGTATTGATGCCGATGACCTCGCCGTGCCAGTTCAGGAGCGGGCCGCCGGAATTGCCGGGGTTGATGGCGGCGTCGGTTTGAATGGCTTCGTCGATGGCGGTGCCGTCGGGTTCCTGCACGGAACGGATGGAACTGACGATTCCACGAGTTAGAGTTCCGGCGAGGCCGAAGGGGTTGCCGATGGCGTAAACCTTCTGGCCGACTTGCAAGTGAGTGGAATCGCCAAGGGTCATGGGCTGCAAGTCCGGCGCCTTGATCAGCAGCACGGCGAGGTCGTGGGAGCGGTCGGTGCCCACGATGGTGGCCTTGTAGGATTTGCGATTGTGCAGCACGACCTCGACCTGCCGGGCTTCGGCGATGACGTGGTAGTTGGTAAGCACGTGGCCGGCTTTGTCGATGATGAAACCGGATCCCTGACCTTCTTCGGGAACCAGGCCGTAGAAGAAGTCGAAAGTCACGGCGCGGGACTTGACGTTTACGACTGAGGCAATGTTCTTGCGATAAACCTCGATGTTGTTTTGCTCTTCGGCATCGAGCGAATTGTCGTTGTTGCTGGCGGCTTCGGTGATTTCGACCTTGGCAGGGCGACTGAACCAACTGGTGAGGGTTCCATCGGCTGGGCGGTAAGTAGTGAAATAGAAAAACGCACCCGCGAAAAATAGTGCGAAAACGATAGGGCGCAACAGGCGCATAGAATTAAGAACCTTTAGCCACGGATTTGCACGGACCTACACTGATTGTAAATTCTTTCATTCGGCTTGCGCACGGAGCTTTGGGTAAAGGGCGCTGACCTTGGCTTTGGTTTCATCGAGGGAGCCGGAGTTGTCGATAACGGAATCGGCGGCTTTGATTTTTTCTTCATCGGGGAGTTGAGCTGCCATGCGACGGGCCACTTCCAGGCGGGCGGTCTCCAGATCTACTTTTGTGCGCGCTGCCCAGCGTTCGACGCGCTGTTCGGGACGGCAAGTCACCACCAGCAGACGATCGAAATGTTTGGCGGCGCCGGCTTCGAGGATTAACGCTGCTTCCACGATGGCGATGGCTTTGGGATCACGGCGGCCTATGGATTCCATCCATTCGTCCTGCTTTTTGACTACGGCAGGATGGACGATTTGGTTCAATTCTTGAATTCTGGAGGGCCGATTGGCGCCACCGAAGGCAGCTTCGGCCAGGCGCGCGCGATTCACGGTCCCGTCGGGGTTGAGGATTCCGGCGCCAAAGGCGCGGACGACTTCCTGATAAACGGATTCGCCGGGCTGCATGAGTTCATGGGAAATGGCATCGGCTTGGATCAGATGGGCGCCGAGCGCAACCAACATTTCACCTACCACCGATTTGCCGGCGGCGATGCCGCCGGTGAGTCCTAGTTTCAGCACTTGGGCTCCGTCAAAGTCAAAAGCTTGAAACGCAAAGTACGCAAAGGATGCGCGGAGTGCGCAGAGAAAAGCAAGTAACCACAAAGGGCACAAAGGTACACAAAGGTTAGCGTGCTCCTGAGGACGCCGGCACTCCTCGCCGCAGCCTGGCCGCGCGCACGGTGTTGGCCATGAGCATGGCGATGGTCAGCGGGCCCACGCCGCCGGGAACGGGAGTGATGGCGCCTGCCACTGCGATGACTTCAGGATGAACATCCCCGGCCAGCACCGCGCCTTTGGTGCGAAAAGTCTCTTCCCGCTTCGCATTGCCAGCGAAGAGGCGGTCGAACTCCGCGCGGTCGGTCACTTTGTTCATGCCGACGTCGATGACGGTGGCTCCCGGTTTCACATAATCGCGAGTAATCATTCCGGCGCGGCCGATGGCGGCGACCAGAATGTCAGCGCGGCGGCAGACGCCAGGGAGATCGCGAGTCTTGGAGTGGCAAACCGTGACCGTGGCATTGGCGTTGAGGAGCAGCATGGCCACGGGCTTGCCTACGATGTCACTGCGTCCGACGACGACTGCCTCGCGGCCGGCAATCGCAATGTGGCTACGATTGAGGATTTCGATGATGCCGGCGGGTGTACACGGGACCAGACCGGGTCTTTGAGTCGAAAGAAGGCCGACGTTCATGGGGTGGAAGCCGTCTACATCTTTGGCGGGATCGACGGCCATCAGGATCTTCTTGGAGTCCACCTGGGACGGTAAGGGGAGCTGCACCAGGATGCCGTCGATTTCATTGCGGCGGTTCAAGTCGGCGATCAGGTTAAGGAGTTGTGCGGTAGAAGCCGTTTCCAGGGGGGTGTGTTGTTCGCTGTAGATGCCGAGTTGCTCGGAACTCTTGACTTTGCCGCGGACATAGATTTCCGAGGCCGGATTGTGTCCGACGAGAACGACTGCGAGGCCGGGGCGGACGCCGGCGGCCGTCATCGCCTTCACTTCGGCGGTGACTTCGGCACGAATTTCAGCGGCGATTTTATTGCCGTCGAGAAGGGTGGCGGGCATGGGACATAAAAATTGTATATGAGGGAGCGAGTGGCTGCCGATGCGGGAGGAAAGGCGGCGCAGAGAAAAACGGAACCACGGGGAGCACAGAGGTCACAGGGTTAGTTCTTATCAAAAGGGAATTCAGCGCTGCCGGCTTTTTGTAGGTTGGCTTCGGCGAAGGCGCGCACGCGTTCGAGCGAGGCTTGGAGTTCTCCGAGATAGGCGTCCCGCCGGGCTTCGCCGCTGTGGGCCGGGACGCTAACTTGCTTACTGATTCGCATCAGCGCGCGCGAAAACGGTTTCGGGATCACGGAGCGGTCCCAGGTATTCAGGGTCCAGCCGTGCTGCACTGCGATGTGAAATGCGACCATGGGGGCGCCGGTTGAGCCGGCGAGCAGGACCGGCCCGGGCTTGGCTACGTGGCGCGGACCCTTTGGGCCATCGATGGTGAAAGCAACGGTCGCGCCTTGCTCGATTTCGCGACGCATGCCAAGCACCGCCCGCACTGCGCCGCGGCTGCTGGAGCCGCGTATTTTCACGAAACCGAACTTGCGGATGATGCGCCCGGTGTATTCGCCATCAAAACTATCGCTGCTCAGCACTCTGATTTGCAGATTCCGCCAGACGTAGGTTGCGGGAAAGATGCAGTCGTGCCAGAAGGAAAGCACCATAGGGCGGGTGTCGAGCGATGCAGGAGCGCCGTCCTCGAAGGAAACGGCCAGGCGCAAGGTTGGCCCGATCAGGCGGATCACCAGAAAGCCGGCCCAGGTGATCAGCCACAACAGGAATCGTTGCCACAAGGTAAACCGCTGAGGTTGAGCCGAAGCATTGTGCGGAGCGGGAGTTGTGGCGGCTGCACTCACCCTCGTTATTGTACGTTGGCCCGCTTGCGGGGGGCCTTAGAGAGTGTGGAGATAGGCCAGCAGGTCGCTGATCTGCTGCTGGTCAAACACCTGGCCGTAGGAGGGCATCTTGTTGCGGCCGAGGCGGATAATGTCGGTGACGCGGTCGTCGTTAGCGGGCATGCCGCTCATGGGCAGGTATTTCCGCTGGAAAACGCCTTTCATGCTGGGACCCTGGCGTCCGCGGGAGGAATAGGGAGCATGGCAGCGGTCGCAGTAGTTGTCGTAGATGCGGCGGCCTGCGGCTTGTTGAGGGTTGAGGCCGAGTTCGGCGTCACTCTTGCGGCGTTGGATATCGCAGGCGGTGAGAGCGGTGAGCAGAATAGCGGCGATAGCAATTTGCAGAGCCGATTTCAGGTTGCAGATTTCAGATTTCAGAATTTGACTCCTTGGCATGCCATGCTCAAAGCAACGACCATGGCGCGGAAGTACAATATTAGAGCAAAAGCGTATGTCAGTTGCGGTCAAACGAGTTTACGAAAAAGCGGCGCTTGCGGATGGCAAGCGGGTGCTGGTGGACCGGCTGTGGCCCCGTGGGTTAAGCAAGCGGCAGGCGGCGCTGGACGCGTGGTTGCGCGATCTGGCGCCCTCCGATGCTCTGCGTAAGTGGTTCCATGCCAGTCCGGGCGCCTGGGTGGTTTTTCGTAAGAGATACCTCAAAGAGTTGGCGCGGCCTGAGGCGGTGGAAGCGTTGAGCGAGCTTTATCGGCTGGCTCACGGCCGGAAAAGGTTGACATTGTTGTTCGCTTCCCGAAACGCCGAGCGGAATAATGCGGTCGTATTGAAAGACCTGCTAAACGGGATGCGCAAGCCACCGACGGGCACGGGCCCGGCTGGTGCGAGGACGGCGAGTGTGCGGCAGGCCAAGAGGATGCCGAGAGGGTAATCCGGTGGCAAAGTCCCTCAGGGCTAAAGCCGGAGTCATTTTGCGCAGATTTCGGCACGAGTGGAACTCGTGCCCTTCCCGATTTCAAGCTCTCGGCACGAGTGGAACTCGTGCCCTTCCCGATTTCGAGCTTTCGGCATGAGTAAACTCATGCCCTCCCTGAAACCCGGCCAGGGTTTAGAATCGGCGACATGCGTCCGGTCTTCGAGTGGAACATCGGCTCTCGCTCACTCCAGTTGGGTAAGCGCACGTTGATCATGGGTGTGGTCAACGTGACTCCGGACTCTTTTTCCGACGGGGGATTGTATTTCGCTCCCGAACGAGCGGTAGAACACGCGCTGCAACTGTTGGACGAGGGCGCCGACATCATTGACGTAGGCGGCGAATCCACGCGGCCGGGCGCGGCAGTGCGAATCGCGACGGATGCAACGTCTGCAACACCATCGGCGGAGAACCAGCCGATCAGCGAAAGAGAAGAGTTAGAGCGAGTGATTCCTGTGATCACGGCGTTGAAGCAGAAAAATCCAAGGGCCGTGATTTCAATCGACACGTACAAGGCCGGGGTGGCGCGGGCGGCGGCCGAGGCTGGGGCCGAGATCGTGAATGACGTGAGCGGGTTCCGTTGGGACAAACAGATGGTGAAGACGCTGGCGGCGCTGAAGTGTGGAGCGGTGATGATGCACATGCGCGGGCGGCCGGAGGAGTGGCGCAATTTGCCGGCAGTGTCCGACATCGTAATGCTGGTGAGGCGGGAACTGCGCGATTGGGTGGACATTGCGCTGATGGCGGGAGTGAAGCGGGAACGGATCGTGCTGGATCCGGGCTTTGGATTCGGCAAGAGCTTGGAGCAGAATTATCCGTTACTGAAGCGATTGGATGAGTTGCACGGGCTGCGCTATCCATTGCTGGTAGGTGTGTCACGAAAGTCGTTTATCGGGCGGGTGCTGGCGCGGAATGGGAAAGACGCGCCGCTGGAAGAGCGGCTGCTGGGCACGATCGCAGCTGAGACGGCGTTGGTCTTGAAAGGCGCGCACATCATTCGGACGCACGATGTGCGGGCTTGCGCGGATGCGATGAGGATTGCGGACATTGTGGTGAACTGAGTGCCGCGGCTCAAAACGACACGGCGGCGCGAGGGTAAGATGCCCTCGCCGACGGCCCGACGAGACGCCGGCGCTACCAGGCCTTCGCCCTAGCTTCCTTGGTCCTCCACCACCAGAAACGGCACGTTGGTCTGGATCTTCTGGGGATTGGGATGGATGGAGTCCTTCTCCAGGGAGAATGAAAGCACGCCGTTTTGTACAACGGTATTGGTGGCGTTGGGGTAGCGGACGGTCGCGTCCGGCTTGTAGAGAGTGACTTCTGCCATTTTGCCTCCTGCGAAATTCTGGTAGTGACGGCGGAAATCGATAACCACAAAGGACACGAAGGTTCACAAAGGACTTCACTCGGACTCTTCATGCTCATTGCGGGTAACACGGCATTGGGGTCGATCTCCGCTGCTATAATCAAGAATTGCGCTTATGAAAAGCAAGCGACTGATCCGCTCGACTACGGTGTTGTGCGTCCGCCGGAACGGCAGTGTGGTTCTGGCCGGGGACGGACAGGTGACTTTGGGTGAAGCGGTTATCAAGCATACGGCGAAGAAGATCCGGCGGCTGTATCAGGATAAGATCCTGGCAGGATTTGCCGGTTCGACGGCGGATGCGTTTACGCTGTTCAGCCGCTTTGAAGCGAAGCTGGAACAGTATCACGGAAATGTGGGCCGCGCGGCGGTGGAACTGGCCAAGGATTGGCGGACCGACAAGTTCCTGCGGCATCTGGAAGCGCTGTTGCTGGTGGCAGATAAGGAGCAGACTTTTCTGCTCAGCGGACAAGGTGACGTAATCGAGCCCGACGGAGGGATTGCGGCGATCGGCAGCGGCGGGCCCTACGCGCAAGCGGCAGCGCAGGCTTTGGCGGAGCAGACGCAGCTTTCGGCGCGGCAGATTGCCGAAGAAGCCATGAAGATTGCCGGCAAGATGTGCATCTATACGAATGACAAGGTGACGATCGAGGAGTTGTAGGAACCCGTCGTTAGTCGTTGGCTTACCCCGGTGGTTGCCAACAAATAAGGATTTGAATATGGCAATTTATCTTCCTGGAACTGTCGAAGAAGAGCAGGTTTCGCTGGATGAACTCACGCCGCGCGAGATCGTGGCTGAGTTGGATAAGCATGTCATCGGACAAAAAGACGCCAAGCGAGCGGTGGCGATCGCTTTGCGCAACCGCATGCGGCGGCAGAAGCTGACGCCCGAACTCTCGGAAGAAGTGATTCCCAAGAACATCATCATGATTGGCCCGACCGGCGTGGGTAAGACGGAAATCGCCCGCCGCCTGGCCAAGCTGGCGAATTCGCCGTTTCTGAAAGTGGAAGCTTCGAAGTTCACGGAAGTGGGCTATGTGGGGCGCGATGTGGAGTCGATGATCCGTGATCTGGTGGAGATTGCGATTGAGATGGTTCGCGAAGAGAAGCTGGAAGATGTGACCGATAAGGCTGAACTGAATGCTGAGGAGCGGCTGCTGGACACCCTGCTGCCGCCGGTTGCGGCTCCGCGGCAGGAAACTTCGCCGGCTGGATTTGTGTTGGAGGGGTCGAGTTCGGGGGGGGACTCGCAATCGCGTACGCGAGAGAAATTGCGGCAGCAGTTGCGCGAGGGCAAGCTGGACGAGCGCATGGTGGAGATTGATGTCAGGGAGAGAAATTTTCCGTCGTTCGAGATCATTTCCAACCAGGGCGTGGAGGAGATGGACGTCAACATCAAAGACATGTTGCCCAACATCTTCGGCCAGCGCACCAAGAAGCGAAAGATGAAGGTGAATGAGGCGTTGGAGTACCTGATCCAGGAAGAAGAGCAGCGGCTGATTGATATGGACCAGGTTACGCGGACGGCGATTGACCGGGTGGAAGACGCGGGCATCATTTTTCTGGATGAGATTGACAAGATTGCGGGGCGGGAAAGCGGCCATGGGCCGGACGTTTCACGCGAAGGCGTGCAGCGCGACATTCTTCCCATTGTGGAAGGGACGACGGTGAACACGCGCTACGGCATGGTGCGCACCGACCATATTTTGTTTATAGCGGCGGGAGCGTTCCATGTTTCGAAGCCCAGCGATTTGATCCCGGAACTGCAAGGGCGGTTTCCGATTCGTGTCGAGTTGCAGTCGCTGACCATGGCAGATTTCATTCGCATCCTGACGGAGCCCAAGTCTTCGCTGGTGAAGCAATACACGGCGCTGCTGGAGACCGAAGGCGTCAAGCTGGAGTTCACCACTGATTCGCTGGAAGAGATTGCGCGCTTCGCTTTCCGCGTGAATGAAGGCACGGAGAACATCGGCGCGCGGCGGTTGCATACGATTATGGAGCGAGTGCTCGACCAGATCAGCTTCGACGCGCCGGATAAGAAGGGTGAGCATGTGAAGATCGACGCGGATTATGTGCGCCACATGCTGGCGGATATTGTTAAGGACCAGGATCTGTCGAGATACATCTTGTAGATTCTCCCATCTGACACTAGATCAAGTAGTGAGACTCCTGCGCCATTCCGGCTGGCTGTGCATTATGGCCCTCGCGGGCGTGACTGCTTGCGGGGTTCCTGGCATTCCCAAGCCGCCTTCGCTGGATTTGCCGCAGCCGGTCACCGATCTGCGGGCCGTACGCAAGGGAGACCGGGTTTATCTGGCTTGGACAGCGCCCACCGAGACTACCGACAACCTTCCGCTCCACCATACCGGCGGTGTGGTAGTTTGCCGAAGCCCCGGCGCGATGTACCCCGGATGCGCCGGCGGAGTGCTGCCGGTTTCTCAGCCGCAACCACCTGCTCAGAGTAAGTCTACGTTTATTGACGCGATACCGGCGTCACTGCTGGGGAGCGACCCGGACCGCCAGATTTTCTATGCGGTGAGCATTTTGAACCGGAACTACCGGGATGCGGGGATTTCGAATGTGGTCTCGGTGCCGGCGGTGGCGGCTCCGGCGGCGCCTTCTGATTTTCAGGCGCAAGTCACGGCGGATGGGGTGGTGGTGAGCTGGAAGGAAACGCCGGCGACCGGAGCCCGGCACTTCTATCGGGTTTATCGGCGTGCTGAGGGAACGACCACCGATGCCGTGGCGGGCGAGGCGACGTGGGGGAGTTTTCAACTCATCGATCACAATTTCGAATGGGAGAAAACGTATTGGTATCGCGCGACGGTGGTGACGGTCGTGCATGTGGAAGGCAAGCCGGACAGCGAGTTCGAGAGTGCGGACACGCTGGCGGTAAAAGTCTTTGCTCACGATGTTTTTCCGCCGGCGGTGCCATCGGGTTTGCAGGCGGTGTTTTCAGGGGTTGGTCAGCAGCCGTTCATCGATCTGATTTGGGCGCCGGACACGGACGCGGATTTGGCGGGTTACAACATCTATCGACGCGAAGAGGGCGGTGAGGCGAAGAAGATCAGTTCAGGAATAGTAACGACTCCAGCATTTCGCGATATGCACGTCATGGCTGGGCATACATATTTTTATTCGGTCGCGGCGGTGGATGTGCGGGGGAATGAGAGCGCGCGATGCAGCGAGACGAGTGAAGCGGCGCCGTAGGCGGAACGAAAGGGGCGTCAACCACAAAGGACGCAAAGGTTCACAAAGGAAACCCTGGGACTGGGTTAAGGCTTTATGCGGACCTGGACTCGGGTGCCATCGGGCAGGCTGCCATCGAGCAGTTCGATTTTGCCGTCGTGGACTATGCCGTTGAATTCTTGCTTTTCGAGGGCAGGAGTCGCACGGGCTGGGACGCCCGCGCCCACACGGCCCATGCCTTTGTCCATGGCGGCGTTGGCGAGTTCATCGGCTTGCTGATTATGGCCGCGGAGGACGTGGCCGATAGAAAACCAGTCGAGCTGGGCAATCAGTTCTTTGGCGCGGGCGTGCAGGTCTTTGAGCGCCGCGTTCTTCACTTTGTAGATGCCTTTGATTTGGCGGACCAGCAACTCTGAATCGCTGACTACTCTCAGAGCTTTGTGGCCATGCTTGACCGCATACTCCAGCGCCGCGATCAGCCCCTGATACTCGGCGAAATTGTTGGTTTGGTGGCCGAGGTACTCGCTTAGCGAGGCGATTTTCTTCCCAGCTTGATCCTGAATGACAACACCGTAACCGGCCGGGCCGGGATTGCCGCGAGCGCCGCCGTCGCTGTAGGCAGTCAGGTAGTGATCGGGAGGACTGCCTCCGCGGGGAGGGAACAGGTTGCTGGTTCCGGGCTGTGAGGGCATGGAGAGAGTTTACATCGGGAAGAAAACCGGTTCTCGGTTGTCAGTTCTCAGTTTTTCAGGTAATGGTCGAACCATGCCAGCACTCGTTCCATGACGTCCTGCTGGTGTTCGAGCTGAAGGAAGGCATGGCCTTCGCCGGGATAGATCACCAGTTCAGTCGGAACACCGAGGGTTTTCAGTGCGTGCCAGAATTCGCGGGACTGGGGGGCGGGACATTCGCCGTCGCGTTCGCCGACCAGGAGCAGAGTGGGCGTCTTGGCGTTCTTGATAAATGTAATAGGCGCGCTGCGAGCGTAGACGGCGGGATCGTCATACACCGATGCGCCGAAATAAGGAATCATCCATTCGTCGATGTCGTTCTCGCCATAATAGCTTTGCCAGTTGGCGAGGCCGGCGCCGGAAACCGCGGCACGGAAGCGATGGGTTTGCGTGACCGCCCACATGGTCATGTACCCGCCGTAGCTCCAGCCGGTGATGCCGATGCGGTTATCGTCAACGGGGAGGGTCTTCACGACTTCGTCGACGCCGGCCAGAATGTCGCGAAAGTCGCCATAGCCAAAATCTTTGATGTTGGCTTCCGTGAACTTCTCGCCTTGTCCATAGCTGCCGCGCGGATTGGGGTTGAGGACAAAATAACCGTGGGTGGAAAGTTCCAGGGTGTTAAAGAAAACCTCCGGCCAACCAGTGTTCACCGTACCCGCCGGGCCGCCGTGAGGGACGACCACCATGGGATAGCGGCGGCTGGGGTCGTAATCCTTGGGATAGACGAGCCAGCCTTGAATTTTCATGCCGTCGCTCGACCAATGCAGACTCTTGATTTCACCCCAGGGCGGACTCAAGGCTGGATTGCTGTGGGTCATCTGCTTCCACTGACCTACCGGGCCGGTCCAAATCTCCGGGGGCTGCTTCCAAGAGTGGCGAATCACGGCCGAAGTCTGGCGGTCGGACGCGAGAGACACTGAAATGACGGAGCGGAATTCATCGGTGGTGATGATGCCGGCCCAAGTCCACACCGTGGAGACCTTGCCGTCGGCAAGATCGAGGGTGGAGATTCCAACGTCGCCGTCAATGTGTTCGGTGAATAGAATCTCACCGGGTGTACGCCAGTAAAGGGTCGCAGGAGAGGCGGCGATCTCCGGGGTGAGGTTGTGGGCCGCGCCGCCGCTTGCAGGCGCAACGAAAATGTCGCCGCCGATAAAGCCTTCATCGCTCATGAGTCCAGAGATGAAGGCAATATTCTTGCCGTCGGGCGACCAGCGCGGGCAGGCGATCTGGAAATGCGGCTTGTAGATCGGTTTCAGCTGAGGAGCGGCCACGGACAGTGTATAAAGCTGGGCAACGTACCAGTTGGCATCGCCGGCACCGGGTGCGGCGAGAAGGGCGAAACTCTTGCTGTCCGGCGACCAGTCGAACTCATAGACGTACAGGTCTGCGGGTGAAAGCTGGCTGACCCTGCCGGAGGCGACGTCAACCACGGCGAGACGCTGCTCGAAAATTTTGCCGGCGATGACGCCGGTTTCGGGAAGCATGGGCAGCAGCGGGTCAGCTTTGCCAGGGGCATTTTCGGTGAACAGGAAGGCAATCGATCTTCCATCCGGCGACCAGGCGGGATCGGCAAGGGCACCGGTGAGGGTGGTGAGCTTGCGGGAGACACCGTTGTTTACCTGGGCCACATAAAGTTGGGCCTGGGCATCGGCGCCGACGTCAGAGATGAAGGCTATTTGTTTGCTGTCCGGCGACCAGGCTATGTAGTCTTCGCTGGCTGCGGCGTTTCCTCCGGCCACGGCAGAAATACGGCTCGGTTTGGAGTTGGGGGAGTTGGGGTCTGCAAGATAGATGGCCGAACCGCCAATCAGTTCGCCGGCGGCATTCTCGGCAGGAGCGACCCAAGCGACGCGGGTGGCGTCGGGCGAGATTGCGACCTCCTGGAAAGTGTGGACGGGGGTGGCGGCGTAGGCCAGGACGGCGAGAAGCAAAACGCAGATCAGCAGTAAAGAAGGTCGTGAATAAAGGCGTTTAGGCATCAGTGTGTTTCTCGAGAGCGCGATCTTCATCTTCCCATGGCCAGGCGAGTGGCGAGGCGCGGCGGCAGGTTAGCGGCGAGAATGCGATCCTGCGCCGACTGAAGGTTGTAAGGAACCCGGCAAAAGGTCAAGAGACTGGCGTCGGTATCAAAGACCGCGAACCCGGCGCGCCAATCGCCATCGCGCGGTTGCCCCACGGATCCGGGATTCACCAGATAGCGCAATTCCCTTTTGAGAGGAAATTCGCTGATCTCGGTTTGTCCCACAGTCTTGTAGCTGGGACGGAAAGCCTCGAGCTGGATATTATTGGTTTCAAACAGTCCTTGCAGGTGGGTGTGGCCAAAGAAAGTGATGCGTGCCGGGGTCATCAGCAGAGGCTCGACCGCGTCACGAACCGTGACCACGTAGTCGTCTTCATCAATGGGCGAGCCATGCACGAACTGGACGCCAGGAATGCCTTCGACTTCCACCGGGCCCTGAGGCATTGCCCGCAGCCACGCAAGATTGTCCGGAGTGAGTTGGTCATGGGTCCAGTCCGCCGCCAGGGCAGCCACGGGATTGAAGTCCTTGAGATCCATAAGGCCACAAACGGCTTTGTCATGGTTCCCACGCACAAAGGTCTTTCCCAACGCGCGGGAGCGGTCGATGACTTCGTTCGGACTGGCGCAGTAGCCGACGACATCGCCCAGGTTCACGACCGAGTCGTGGGCAGGGGCTGCCGCCAAACAGGCTTCCAAGGCTTCCAGATTGCTATGAATATCGCTTATTAGAAGGATGCGCACTCTTCACCGGGCGAATTGGCGATTATAGACCTCTGGGAGATTTTGCACAGCAGGCGAAGCTCAGGGTCAAGCCCCATTCAGAACTGGGCAGCGAGCCCAGTGGCCGGGAGCGACCTCGAGCAGCGGCGGCAGAGCGCGGGCACATTCGGGAATGCGGAGGTCGCAGCGGGGCTCGAAGGGGCATCCGGCAGGGACGGCGTGCATGGGCGGAACAGCACCGTCGATGGTTCGCAAGGGTTGGGTGCGGTCGGTTTTCAGGGTGGGCACGGCGTTCAGGAGGCCGCGGGTGTAGGGGTGAGCGGCGGAGCGAAAGATGTCCGGCATGGAACCGATCTCAATCAGGCTGCCAACATACATGACGGCGACGCGGCCGGCGACCTGAGAGACGACCGCGAGATCGTGAGAGATGAAAAGCATGGCCAGGCCAAATTTCTCGCGCAACTGGGAGAGCAGTTCTAGGATTTGCGCTTGGATGGTGACATCGAGAGCGGTGGTAGGCTCATCGGCAATCAGCAGCTGGGGGCGATTGACGATGGCCATGGCAATCATGATGCGTTGGCGCATGCCGCCGGAAAGTTGATGAGGATAGTCACGGGCGCGGCGGGAGGCGTCGGGAATGGCAACGTCGTTCATGGCCTCGACGGCGCGGTCCCAGGCGGCGGATTTTGCGATCGGAGTATGGGCGCGGACGGCTTCGGCAATCTGGTCGCCGACACGCATGACCGGATTGAGCGCGGTCATGGGTTCCTGGAAGATCATGGCAATGTGCGAACCGCGAAGACTGCGCATTTGTTCGCCGGGAAGGTGCAGCAGGTCGCTGCGGGCGCCGTTTGAGAAGAAGGCTTCGCCGGTGGCTTGGGCTGCGGGCGGGAGCAGCCGCATCAGGGCGAGAGCGGTCAGGGACTTGCCGGAGCCGGATTCGCCGACCAGGCCGAGCACTTCACGGGGAGCGATGGTGAAGCTGAGATCGCGGACGGCAGTCAGGGAAGTTTGGCCCTGGCCGGGAAATGAGATGGTCAGATTGCGGACGTCGAGCAGGGGCGGCACGGGATCATGGTATCAGCGAGCGTTAACGCGGGCGAGGGCGCCCGCGCCACACGCTATTGTCCGAGAATCAGCGGCAAGCCATTCTTGCTGTTTCCGATCACAACCACTTTGCTATTCGGGCTTTTCGCAAGATTTTCTGTGGCCTCGATGCCTTTCCACTCCAGGAGTTGCGGACTGATGCCCTGGGCAACAATCTGCTGGAAGTCGCGGATGCCCTGAGCTTCGATGCGTTTGCGCTGGGCTTCCTGAGTTTCTTTTTGCAGCTTGAAGTTCATGGCCAGGGCGTCCTGCTCGGCTTGCTGCTTGGCTTCAATGGAGGACTTCAAAGTCAACGGAAGTTGAATGTCGCGCAGCAGAATGCTCTCAACCAGGACTCCGCGAATTCCCAAAATACCGGCCATCTGATCGTGGATTTGCTTGGCTACCATTTCGCGTTCTCCGGTGTACAGCGCATTGGCGGTGTGGGAAGCGGTGGCTTCGCGGATGGCGGCGCGCAGGTTGGGCTCGATCAGTACCGTCTCGTAGCTGGGGCCAATCTTCTGGTAGACGTCCGAGGCCTTTTCAGGATCGAGATGGTAGATCAACGAAGTGTCGAGATTCATGACCAGGCCTTCGCTGGAGGGGACGCTGGCTGATTCCTTGATCTCCTGGGTTCGGATGGACATTTCGTTATTGGTCTTGAAGGGATTGATGAGATGCATGCCCTCGGGCAAGACCTCGCCGGTAACGCGTCCGAAGAGTGTGAGCACGCCGACATGACCGGATTCGACGCGAGTGACCGAGGCAAAGAGCACGATGATCAGCAAAAACGCGGCCACGGCCAGGGCGATGAGGCGCAGAAACGGGTTGGGATTGACGTTGATGATCCTTCCACCGGCATTGAAAGTTGCCATGGGGCACCCCCGAGGACAGTGTAGTCAAGGAGATTGGGTCTGCGAAGTGACTTGGCGGGGACACAACGGGAGCGGTTGTCGTGGCAAGATTCCGGCTGCATTAAGCTGCAAAAAACTGCACATTGACACGCGTGAGACCGCGTTGTATGTTCGCTACGCGCTGGCTACTACCGCGCATCGTTGCCGCCTGCGAATGCCCTCCCCATTCCGCCCAGCAACGGCTCGGCGGCGTTAACTCCCAGTGTAAGGACACATTCCTAATGACTCGACGGATCGTGGGGTTCTTCACTCCCAGAAATAGCTTTTTCTTCCTGAGTTGGTTGCTAGTCCTGACAGTTTTTGTGGCGATGGCGATTCCCGCCAGCGCGCAATTCAAGTTGACGCAGATCAGCACCGACAACTTCACGGACCCCGACGCCCAGCACGCGACGGAGGTTGAGCCGGGCACGTTTGCGTGGGGCTCCACGATCGTGAGCGCATTTCAGGTGGGTCGCATTTATAGCGGCGGGGGTTCCGACATTGGTTTTTCCACGTCGACTGATGGCGGGAAGACCTGGACCAGCGGCTCTTTGCCGGGCCTGACGGTCAATTATCAAGGCGGGAGCTTTTCCGCGGCCAGTGATGCCGCCGTGGCGTATGACGCGGCCCACGGCGAGTGGCTGATCTGCACGCTTCCCATAGGAAACGATGATTATGTGGCGGTCAGCCGCTCCGCGGATGGAATCCATTGGGGCGCGCCCATCCTGGTGACCGACACGATCGATGCCGACAAGAACTGGATTGTGTGTGACAACACCGGTAGCAGCAAGTTCTATGGACACTGCTACGTGGAGTTTGACAGTCCGGCGGACGGCGACCTGGTGTTCATGAGCACGTCCACGGACGGGGGACAGACATGGGGCGCTGCCCAGAACACGGCCGACACCCTTTTCGGCATCGGGGGCCAGCCCCTGGTGCAACCCAGCGGTAACGTAGTGGTTCCGATTGTGAACTTGAACACGGGCGGCCTGTCGGCTTTTGGTTCGAGCAACGGCGGGGCCAGTTGGAGTAGCTCGGTGAATATTTCCGAGGTTACGGAACACGGAGAAGCGGGCGGTCTGCGGAGCGCGGGTTTGCCGGCAGCGCAAGTCGATGGCGCGGGCAACATTTACGTGATCTGGTCGGACTGCCGTTTCCGCGCCAGCTGCAAGGCCAATGACCTGGTGCTGAGCACCTCCAGCAACGGGACTACGTGGACGGCTCCGGCCCGCCTGCCCGTGGTGCCGGTGAGCAGCGCCGTGGACTTATTTATTCCTGGGTTGGGCATAGATCCCACCACGGCCGGGGCGTCGGCGCACCTGACCGTCACGACTTACGCTTACTCCAACACCAACTGCAGCTTTTCGAGCTGCCAGCTCTACGTGGGTTTCACGACGTCTCAAAACGGAGGCAAGACCTGGACGGCTGGGAAGGTCCTGGCCGGACCGATGAGCCTTAGTTGGTTGCCGAACACTTTTTCGGGATACATGGTGGCCGATTATCTTAGTGTCTCGTATGCGAATAGCCAGCCTTTTGGCGTGTTTGCCGTGGCCAAGACACTGTCGGGTGGAAAGTTTAATCAAGAGATGTACACCACCACGACGCCGCTGCTGGCCGCAGCTGACGAACCCACCTACAGTTCGGAGGGCGATAAGCCGATCCCGGGAGTGAAATCCGACAAAGGACCGCGGAAATACTACGACGACGATGGCGAGTATCCCATCCCGCCCAAGAAGATGGCGCGAAAGGCCAGCCGGAAATAGGGTTCAGACGGTTTAGACTGCGATGGGTGCCTCTCGAATACCGAGCAGTAGCGCCACTGCCGCGGTGGTTCTTGTCCGGCTCATGGTCGGTTGGGTATTCCTTTCTGAAGGCATCCAGAAATTCCTGTTTCCGGCGGCGCTTGGAGCCGGACGATTCGCGAAGATCGGCATCCCGGCTCCGCAGTTCTTTGGGCCCTTTGTCGGAGTGGTGGAAGTCGTCTGCGGGACACTGCTGATTTTAGGACTGCTCACGCGGCTGGCTTCGATACCGCTGCTGATCGACATTCTGGTGGCGATTGGAACCACGAAGGTTCCGATGCTCTCAAAAGCAGGGTTTTGGGCGACGATGCACGAGGCTCGCACGGACTATTGCATGTTGCTCGGACTGATATTCCTCCTGATCGCCGGTTCCGGTACTCTGTCTCTCGATGCGCGGAGATCTCACTAACCGGGCCGTCCCATCGGGTCGTCATGCTCCGCAAATCCAAGTTTTGCAAGCCGAACCTTCGCTGGGTGAACTTGCGCTCGTCTTCTTGAAGCTGGGTACGATTGCTTTTGGCGGGCCTGCGGCGCACATCGCCATGATGCGGGACGAGTTTGTTCGGAAGCGGCAATGGATCACGGAAGCAGATTTCCTGGACCGTCTGGGAGCGGCGAACTTGATTCCCGGCCCCAGTTCGACCGAAGTGGCGATCTTTATTGGTCATGCGAAGCGTGGCGGGGCGGGGCTTCTGGTGGCAGGCTGTTGCTTCATCATTCCGGCGGCGGTTATGGTTGCGCTGATCGCTGCCGCGTATGTTCGCTTCGGATCGCTGCCGCAAGTCGCAGGCATTCTTTACGCCATAAAAGCTGCTGTGATTGGGGTGATTGTGCAGGCCTTGTGGAGTCTTGCCCGCACGGCCACGAAAACCAGACTGCTGGCATTCATCGGAGTGGTTGCGATTGTTCTTAGCGCGGCCGGAGTGGCTCCGCTCGCGGTTCTTGCAATTGCCGGGGCTGCATCAGGTGTGGCGTTATGGGTTAAGAAGCGACCCGCGGTCGCGCCGCCGGCGATTCCGGTCTCAGGAAAATTGGCGTTGCTCGTGGGATCGGCCGCCGTAGCGGCTGCTCCAGTCAGCCTGCTTCGGTTATTTCTTTCGTTCTTGAAAATCGGGTCGGTCGTGTTCGGGAGCGGATACGTGCTGCTGGCGTTTCTCAGGGCGGAATTCATTCACCATCTGCATTGGCTTACGGAAAGGCAACTCATCGATGCGGTGGCCGTGGGGCAATTCACTCCCGGCCCGGTGTTCACCACTGCAACTTTCATTGGGTATCTGGTGGCGGGGATACCGGGTGCGGTGGTTGCGACGGTGGGCATCTTTGTACCGGGATTTGTATTCGTCGCTTTGAGTGGACGCATGCTTCCAAGGATCCGGCGCTCTCCGTTGGCAGGAGCAATATTGGACGGGGTAGTGGTTGGGTCACTGGCTCTGATGGCTGTAGTGGCGTGGCAACTGGGACGAGCGGCCATTGTGGACTGGATCACGTTGGCGATTATGTTGGTGAGCGCTGGGTTGCTGCTGCGGTTTCGAATTAATTCGGCGTGGATCGTTGGCGGTGCGGCGGTGATTGGGTGGCTGGTGCGGGGGGGAGTTCATGTCGGAGGGTAGACGCCTCGGGAATCCCACGTTTCGAAAGGCGCGAAACGTGGGGCGCCCGGCGGTGTGCTAAGCGTTCCTATCTCTTCGCCACTTCAAGACTGTCACCCGTCTGGTGATCCGTGATCTGGAAACGAATGAAGTCGTGTATCGCGGCGAGCGCGACCGGATCGTCGGACTTTATCCGCACCGCAGCGCCTGACTGCATTTCTCCGTACGTATAGTGGATCGCTGACTTCAGCAGCTTCATCGTCGTCACCCCCGGAGGCACGCCGTCGTGCACGAACATGGGTGTGGAGAAATCGCCATCCGCAAACATCATTGCAATATGCGACAGGTGCGTGCGAATCGCGCCAATGTTCGCTTTGTCGTTGGGATCGTTCGCGACGACTTCAATCGCACCGCCGTCTGACAGCAGGCGGAAATGGTGAGTGGTCTTGTCGTGCGGGAATCCCATCGCCTGATCGCCATGACTCTCGACGACGGCATGGTGAGCAGCGTGCTGATCGTGCATCGGGCAATCCTTCATGGTGTCGTCAGGCTTTGCCTCTTGGGCGAGAGTTGGCGACGCGAGCAGCAATGCAAGTGCGATTACGAAACGGTTCATCGTGATCTCCTTTTCAAATTGTTTGATCCAGACGTGGACTTCGGCCGGTCCGCGAGCGAGTGCAGAAGCATTGCCTTGTGGCCTTGCGGGGTGTGCTTCAGCTTTCGACGCCAGTCGCGAACGAGCCGGCGGATGTAAGTTTGGGTTCGCCGGAGTTCGTCGATTTGCTGTCCGAGCGAGCGTAGTTTGCCTTCGGCGAGAGCGAGCACTCGATGACAGGGCGCACCACCGTTGTCGCGCGTATGAAGTATTTCCGCAAGTTCCCCCAGCGAGAAGCCGAGCTGAATAGCGCGCCTTGCGAGTTGCACCCGTTCGACAGCGTCCGGGGCGTACAGGCGATAGCCGGAAGGCGTCCGCTGCGCTTTCGGGAGAATCCCGAGCCGCTCGTAGTGGCGGATGGTGTCCACGCTCACTCCGGTGACGCGAGCCAGTTCGCCCGAACGGAGATTTGTCTTAGCGGCAGTCACGGTTTCAGTATGGAGCCTGGAACCGGTTCGAGAGTCAAGTAAAACTTCTGGGCGATAAGCGGTGGGGTGGGCCCGAGCGCGTCTCGAAACGTGGGAGCCGACAGTTTACGGCGTCACCTTAAAGATGACGCCGCAACCGAAAAAGCCGCAACTGAGATCGCCGCCGTCGCTGGTGGCGCCGTAGAGGTTTCCGGCCGCGTCGCGGGTCAGACCGCCCACGGGATTCGCTCCATCGGGCGAGGCGTTGAAGTTGTGGAGGATGGTGAAGTTGCCGGTGTGGTCGATTTCGAAGACCGTTCCATAGCCGAAGGTCCCGCCATAGTAAGTGGTTCCATAGATGTTTCCGGCGGGATCCACGATCACGCCAGCCAGGGGATTCTCCCCGTCCGGGGTCCCGGAGAAGCTGTGAAGCAAAGTGAATCTGCCCATCTTGTCCAGTTTGAAAACGGCGCCGAAGCCGCCGGCGGCGCCGCCGTACTTGGTGGTGCCGTAGGCGTTTCCGGCGGAGTCTGCGGCTAATCCGGCATAGGGATTTTCGCCGTCGGGGGTGCCGGCAAAGCTGTGAAGTAGAGTGAGTTTGCCGCTCTTGCCGAGTCTGAAAACGGTTCCGTAGCCACCCGCGGTGCCGCCGTAGACGGTGGTTCCGTAAAGATTGCCAGTCTCGTCTCTGATCAGCCCCGCCTCCGGATCTTCGCCGTCGGGAGTTCCGGCAAAGCTATAGAGCGCAGTGAATTGTCCCTCCGCATGCAGTTCGAACACGGTACCGTAACCGCCCGCCGCTCCGCCGTATTGGGTGGTGCCGTAGCCATTTCCGTGGGGGTCGCTAATCAAGCTCCCGTGCGGATCGGCGCCATCGGGATTGGAGGCGAAACTGTGCAGGAGGGTCAATTCGCCGGCTTTATCCAGCTTGAAGACTGTGCCGTAGCCACCCGCAGTACCGCCGTAGAGAGTACTGCCGTACAGATTGCCAGCGTGATCGCGAACCAGCCCTGCTTCGGGATCTTCTCCATCCGGCTCACCCGCGAAGCTATACAGCACGGTTTCGTTGCCGCTGGTATCCAGTTTGTACACGGTGCCGAAGCCGCCAGCGGTACCGCCGAATTGGGTGGTTCCATAGAGATTTCCGGCGTTGTCGAGGATGGGAGCGGCCTCGGGCTGCCATCCCTGAGGTTCGTCGGTGAAGGTGTAGAGCACCGTGAAAGTCTGGGCTTGCGCCGAAGAAACCGTCATGGCGGTGGACGCAAGAACAATCGCTGAGGCCAGAACTCTCGCGAAGATTGGTCGCATTCTCGAAACGTTATGCGGACCTCGAATGGTGCTCTGCATACGTCCTCCCTTGGCCTCGACCGAGCCTGGCCAGCGGGCAACATTGTAGCTTAACTACTGGCAAGGTGTGTCGTGAAAATGCCATTCTGTCGCGGTTTGTGGCCGATTTCCACATTTGCGAGTTCGTCTTCGTAGTCACGCGAGAAGACAAAGAGCCGAATAAATCGGGCTTGCTTTCGGCATTGCAACGATGCCACAAAATCGACCTGCACCAAATCTGGTCACCGGCTTGTGAAGTGACTGCACCTGCGTGCATCTACAGCGGTTACAGGATGCGATTTTTGATTGACTCTGAAAATAGAAAGCGTACAAAGGCAATCGTTCTTTGACACGTTCTAAAGTTTACCCGGTTGGTGCGGAGTCCGGGGCGCAAGCGAAGTCACTCTGCGGCATCGCGAGATGAAAAGCGGAGAGGGTGAGCGAGGGTCTTATAGCTAGGCGCTGGTCGAGGCGAACAGGAACATCATGTCAAAGGCAAGATAGAGTCCCGAGGCGTTGAACTGGTTTATCCGGTTGGCGGTTAGCCCGGAGCCCGAGCAACAATCGCAGCATCGCACGCCGCAAGGCGAACGATGAAACGCAGGTTGGCGAGGGTCTAAAGCGAGCTACTGGCCGAGACGAATGAGTTTGACATTACCTCGGGACTCTTAATT
>JBKQLO010000198.1:0-28109 GCA_052147055.1 Terriglobales bacterium | reverse complement strand
TGGTCTGCAAGGGCAATTCCTGATAGGCGAGAATTACTTCGAGAACCGTCAACCCGAGCAAACCAAACCACACGGAGAAGATGATTTTGTTTCCAGCAGTTTCCGCGTGCTCCATGTCTTGATCCTTTCCTATCTTTTATCCTATATCCTAGGCGGTTTTCGCTGACAGCAAGTAAACCAGCGGGAAAATGAACATCCATACCAAATCGACGAAGTGCCAGTACAGGCCGCTCACCTCGACATCCGTGGCGGAGAATTTTTTCCGCCCAAAGCCGACGGCGATGACCAGCAGATATACAACCCCAATGGTGACGTGCAGCATGTGGAGCCCGGTCATGGTAAAGAATGCAGCCCCGAACATCGGCGTGCCCCAGGGGTTGTGAAAAGGACGGACACCCTCCCCGATAAGGCCCAGCCACTCGCGAATATGCAGAATGTCAAAAGCAATCCCGCCCAGTGCCGTCGCCGCCAGCCATCCGACCGTACCGCTCACCTTGCCCAGGCTTGAGGCTCTGACGGCCAGAACCATGGCCACGCTGCTGGAGAGCAACACGAAAGTCATTACCGTCGCGTTGGCGATGCTCGGCGCCTCGAAGGGTCGCGGCCAATCCGCGGCAGCGAGCCGCAAATACCCATAAGCAAAAATTACGGCCGAGAAGGTGATGGCGTCAGAAACAATAAATAGCCACATTCCCAGTTTCTTCGAGGGTATGGAGTAAGGCGACGCTCCGCCACCCCAAACCCCGATACCCTGACCACCGTGAACTGCTGCTGAAACTGGATCGCTTGAAGAAGACGACATATTCTCGTTCGCCCCGTCCTGAATTTACTTTGTCCCAGAACTGCGACAGGCTCAACTAACCGCTTGCCGGTTCCCCAGCGGGATCAGTCTGCATGACGTAGTCCTTCCCGTTCTTTACCTCTCCGTATTCGTAAGCATCGTGATAGACCACGGGATGTTTGCCTCCGAAATTATCAAAAGGTGGCGGAGACGGCACCGTCCACTCCAGAGTCGTACATTCCCAGGGGTTGTCAGGCGCCTTGGGCCCCTTGTACATGCTCCAGAAAAGATTGATGAAGAAGAGGAACTGGGATGCACCGGTAATCAGTGCCGCGATCGACATGAATTTGTGCACGGGCATGAGCGGTTGCATAACCTCGTTGACAAAACTCGAGTAGCGGCGAGGCATGCCTTCCAGGCCAATGAAGTGCATCGGCATGAAGATGCAATAGACGCCGACAAACGTGATCCAGAAATGGGTTTTGCCCAACCGTTCATTCAGCATGCGGCCAAACATCTTCGGGAACCAGAAGTAGGTGCCGGCGAACATACCGAAGATCGCCGCCACTCCCATGACCATGTGGAAATGCCCCACTACGAAATAGGTTCCGTGGAGAAAGATGTCGAGTGAGGGCTGCGCCAGGAACATGCCACCCAAACCGCCGGTCACAAACACCGAGACGAAGCCCAACGCAAACATCATGCAAGTGGTGAAGCGCAGCCTGCCGCCATAGACGGTTCCCAGCCAGAGGAGCGAGACGATGGTGGCAGGTATGGTGATAATCAATGTCGGGATGGAGAACAGGAAGCCGGAATAGGGACTCATCCCGCTGAGGAACATGTGATGTCCCCAGACGGTGAAGCTCAGGAAACCGATGGCCAACAGGCAGGTCACAATTACCTTGTAGCCGAGAACAGGTTTGCGGGCGAAAACCGAGAGCACATGCGAGATAACCCCGAAGCCGGGGACGATTGCGATGTACACCTCGGGATGCCCGAAGAACCAGAACAGGTGTTGCCACAACAATGGTGAACCGCCAGCGTGGTCTTGGAGTTGGCCGTTGACCAACAAGCCAGAAGGCAGGAAGAAACTGGTGCCGGCATTACGGTCAAGGATCAGCAGAACGCACGCCGCAAATAGAACCGCGAAGCTCAACAGGCTAAGGATGGCAGTAATGAGCCAGGCCCAACAGGTCAGCGGCATGCGCATCAGCGTCATGCCCTTGCAGCGCAAGTCCACGGTGGTCGTAATGAAATTTAACGCGCCGAGCAAAGAGCCTATACAAAAAAGCGCTATGGAAACAGCCCAGAGATTCTGCCCCATTCCCTGTCCCGGCCCTGCAAGGTGACCCACGGCGCTGAGCGGGGGATATGCCGTCCAGCCGGAAATCGGGGGACCGTCCGGGACGAACAGCGTGGCGACCAAGGAGCACAGGGCTAAGAACGTCACCCAGAACGAAAGCATGTTCAAGGTGGGGAACGCCATATCTTCGGCGCCAATCTGAATAGGCAGCGCATAGTTGCCGAATCCGGCCTGGGGCGCCGTGGTCAGCACAAAGAAGACCATCAGTGTGCCATGGATTGTCAGCAGCGACAGGTAATACTCCGGTGAAATTACGCCCCCGGGCGCTCCCGCGGGCGAAAGCGCACCCAATCCCCAAACATGAACGTTGGGCCAAACCAGGTGAATACGCACCAGCCATGAAAGGACCATCCCCAGGAACACCGAAGCGATCGCGAGGAAATAGTACTGCTTGCCAATCACTTTGTGATCGAGGCTAAAGATGTACTTGCGGATGAAACCGGTTGGCGCCGTGTGGTGGTGTAGCTGTGCGTCCATGGGCATGTTTACCATCGTGAATTACCTTCCCTGCTCCAGCGCGCCTTGACGGCCGCTGTCGCCCGAAAACATTACTGCAAGCTGGCTTGCTCGACTATCCATTTCTGATAGTCCTCCTCCGACATCACTGCGAGGAAAGCCCGCATAGTGTAGTGGCCGAGACCACAGAGTTGGTTGCAGGAGATTTCGTACCTGCCTATTTTGGTCGGGGTGAAGTGCAGAGGGATCTCCATCCCGGGAACTATGTCTTGCTGAATGCGCATTTCCGGGACATAGAACCCGTGACCCATGTCTTTGGAGTTCAACAGCAGTTCTACAGGCTGGTTCACCGGAACACCCAAATCCACGGTCACGATGTCGTCCTTGGATTCGGGGTCGGATGAACTAATGCCAAAGAAATTCCCTTTGGTTTCATCAATCTTGTTGGTGTGGATGGGGCCGAACTTGCCATCGGGTCCGGGATAGCGGAAGTAGAAGGCAAACTGCCCGGCCAGCACTTGCACCTGCAGAGAGTCAGCCGCCGGCGGAGTGAAGTACATGGCGGCCCAAACCTTCTGCCCCACAAACTCCAGCAAGATAATCTCCGACCCGACGTAAACCAGTGCGAGCACGACCAGCCATTTCGCCCCGCCCGGGAAGATGCGGATGGGACGGGTTTCGCCCTTCCGCTCTCCGTATTTCCAGGCAAAGGCAGCCAGACCCAGCTGGGCGAGGATGAATCCAATGGCTGCGCCGACGAAGGTCTCCACGAACTGATGGTCCATCGCGCCACCATGAGCCGAGGCAACTTCGGGAAACCACCAATGGCGTGAGACAAAGACTGCGACAGAGATAGTGGTGATGATCGTCAGCACTACGGCGAACGCTTTGCCCATGGTTACTATCCCCCGCGCAACGGACTTCGCTGCTACCGGACAAACCACATCAGAGCAAAAATGTAGACCCACAACAGGAACATGAAATGCCAATACCAGGCGGTCACGTCCACCACGATGCGCCGCGCTTCAACCGGCTTACGGAGCAGGGAACCGGTTGCGGCGTAGAGTAACACGAGCAGGCCGCCCATGAGGTGGACGGCGTGAGTAGCGGTGAGCAAATAGACGAAGGAACTGCTGGCGCTCGTTGCCAGGTAAAAGCCGCGCTCGGCCAGCAGACGCCAGGCGATCCACTGGCCGGTCAGAAAGCCGGCGCCAAGCACGACCGTAACTCCGAGCCAGGGGAAGCCTTTTCCCAGGCCGAGAGAAACGCCAGGAATGGAGCGAACTGGAGCTAATGCGGCCTGCCGCGTGATCTGCCGCCGGGCCAATTCTGCTGCAACACTGCTGAGCAAGAGCAACCCGGTGTTCACCAGAAGCAGCGCAACCGGCAGAGTGACTGGAGTCCAATCACGAACATAGGTATGGCTTTTTTCGTCAAGCGTTGGCAGGCCCTGACGCACGATATAGGCGCTGGTGAAAGCAACAAACAGCATTACGATGGGAGCGATGGCCACGGCCAGTCCCAGGCGGGCGCGCCGCAGACGAGCCCCATAGTCGGGAAAGCCATCACCGCGTCTACCGTCGCCACCACCACCATAAACGGGAGGAAGAGAGCTGCCCCCCTGCTTACCCGTTTGGGGCACGTGCACCGTTACCGGAGGACTCAGAGTTGCCATGGCCTAAGCGGAATTGAAGGTGAAGTTGACTGTCCTTGTGCCGGACTTTTTAACCCAAGTGGGAAATAGTGTACTATACTTTTCCGGTCGCAAGGTGGGGCGCATCCCGAGTCTTACTGTGGGAAGATTTGGGGTCCAACACAGGGGGGACAAGTACAGATGGCAGACGACTCACCCAAGAGCGTCGTGAATGGCCTGCTCGGACATCTTCCGCCTTGGCCGAGAAAGCAGCTCAGCAACTCGCTCATAGCGATGGAGCAGGCCTGCCGAAAACGCGAAGGCCTGCCGCTACTCAGCGATGCAGATATTGAGGCGTTGAAGGCTGGCCAGCCCATGCCGTGGGAGACAGGCAATGTGGCCTCAGCGCCAGCCTCAACGGGCTCCCCACCGACTCCGCCGCCAGTTGCTCCCGCGGCGGCACCGGCATCCCCCGCTGCGGCGGCGGCCCCTAGCGCAGCCAGTGGTGCGATCAGCGAGGAAGTCGCAAAGTGGGTTGCGGCCGGAAAGAAGTGGAGTAAATCCAGCATCGCAGCGGAACAGGCACATCGCGGTCGCAAAGGTTTGCCGGCACTCAACGATGCTGAAATTACGGCCCTGCTCGGCGAACCACTCACGCCAGCGGCTCCGGCAGCGACTGCTCCGGCGGCTGCTCCGAGTGCTCCGGCGGCGACCGCAGCCTCTTCTCCTCGACCTGCGGCAGCGGCGGCAACTGTAACTGCTTCCGCGGCTGCTTCCGTAGCACGCGGCGGCGACGCGACCAAATACGTTGGTACACCGGCGGTGGGGACCTCCAAAGCAGTGGCGGGCGCAGGAGTAGCCTCTGTCGGTCCGGAAGACAATGAGATCAATCGGCAACGCCGGCGATTGGTGTGGAGTACGGTAACCGCCTTCCTCGCCGCGTGGTTCATCGCGTTCTTCCGCTTTTTCCTGCCGCGCACTCTATTCGAGCCCGCGACCAGCTTCAAAATCGGCTATCCCGAGGATTACGGCCTGGGAGTGGACACCAAGTTTCAGCAGAAGTACCGCATCTGGGTGGACCGCACACCCGATCGCTTGTTCGTGATTTACGCGCGTTGCACGCATCTGGGCTGTACGCCGGACTGGAAAGCCAGCGAAAACAAATTTAAATGCCCGTGCCACGGCAGTGGCTACGACAGCGAAGGTATCAACTTTGAGGGTCCGGCGCCGCGTCCCATGGACCGGGCCCGCGTTGAGAAATCTCCAGACGGTCAGATCCTGGTAGATGTGTCGCGACTCTACCAGTGGCCGAAGGGGCAGCCTAGCCAGTTCAATGATGATGGATCTTACTTGCCCTTGTAATTGGAGTGCTGTGAGTTCTGATCAGAGGGAATGATGCCTGAAGAAAATGGGAACGGAAAGAACGGCAAAGAAGTTGGCCTGCTTGAACGATTGAAGTCCGGCCTGCAAAAGGATGTTCAATCCTTAAGGGCCGATCTGCCGACCAAAGCGAAGGAACAGATCGAGGGGCTCAAGAAACCAACCAAGACCGAGGTTTACACCTCGATCTTCCGCCACAAGCACGATGACACGCCGCGCAACCGGGCTCTGGGCGTGCTTTCCAACGTCTTCCTGCATCTACATCCGGCAAAGATCAATCGCGACGCCGTGCGCTACAGTTTCACCTGGGGCATGGGTGGAATCACGTTTTATTTGTTCATCGTGCTCACCTTGACCGGTGTGCTGCTGATGTTTTACTACCATCCGACGAAACTCCAGGCGTTTCGCGACGTGCTCTATCTGGAGCACGATGTGCCCTTCGGCAAGATCCTGCGCAACATGCACCGCTGGGCTGCCCACCTCATGGTGATTACGGTGTGGTTGCACATGTTTCGCGTCTTCCTGACCGGCTCCTATAAGGCGCCGCGTCAGTTCAACTGGAACATTGGCGTGCTGCTGCTGGTCCTCACGTTACTGCTTTCGTTCACCGGTTACCTGCTTCCGGACGATCAGCTCGGGTTCTGGGCGGTCACCGTCGGCACCAACATGGCTCGCGCCACGCCGCTGCTCGGACACGAAGGGCCGTTCGGCAAAATGTTGGGAATGACGCCGTACAACGATGTGCGCTTCGGCCTGCTGGGCGGCTCCATCGTAGATGCGAATGCCTTGCTGCGTTCCTACATCTGGCATTGCATCGGGATTCCGATCGTGGCTTCCGTACTGATGATCGTTCACTTCTGGCGCGTGCGGAAGGATGGCGGTATCTCCGGCCCGGGGTCGGTGGTGCTCGCGTCGGAAGATAAAGCGCAGCGTGGCCCAAGGCACGCCTGAAGCCGTGGTCACTCCTGCTTTACTGTAGCGGTCAGGAGCATTTTATGGATTGGCGACAACTTTGGGAGATCTGTTCCGCGCCCGACAACGTACCCATCGTGGCTCTGATTCCGCTGCTGGCCTTTTATTGCTACCTGGCATGGAAGCAGGCGAAGGGCAACGACGAACTGATTGCGGAGTTGGAAACCAATCCCGCGATGGCGAAGACCCGTTATCGCAAGACTTGGCCGTTCGAGCCGGGGTGGCAGAAGGAAGTACATGTGTGGCCGTTCCTGCTGCGCATTGAATTTCTCGCTGCCATCATCGTGACCATCGTCTTGATGATCTGGTCCGTTACCCTGAACGCACCGCTGGAGGAACCGTCGAATCCGAACCTGACCATGAATCCGGCGAAGGCACCATGGTACTTCCTGGGGTTGCAGGAAATGCTGGTGTACTTTGACCCATGGATTGCCGGCGTCGTGATGCCCACGCTGATCATCGTTGGGTTAATGGTAATTCCCTACATCGACACCAATCCGCTGGGCAACGGCTATTACACCTGGAAGCAGCGCAAGTTTGCCATCGGCTCGTTTCTGTTTGGCTTCATCATTCTCTGGGTCGCGATGATCATCATCGGCACGTTCATACGGGGACCGGGCTGGCAGTGGTTCTGGCCGGGACAAACCTGGGACCACAGCCGGCTGATTTACGAGGTGAACCGCGATCTGCCCGATCTTTTCGGGATCACCTCCAACTTAGGCAAGGCCATTTTCGGGGCCATGGTTGTAGGAGGTTATTACCTGGCCGGCGGGTTCCTCATCCATGCGCTGTTCCGGCGTTACAACCCGAAGGATTATCAGCGCATGAGCCTGTTGCAGTACTCCATCATGGTGTTCTTCCTGCTCACCATGGTGGGACTGCCGGTCAAGATGATGTTGCGGCTCGCATTCAACATCAAGTACGTGTGGATTACGCCTTGGTTCAACGTGTAATTGGTTTAACGTGTAAATGGTCGTGAGCGTGGACGTCTTGGGCGCGCCGGCGCTAGAAACCAACGACCAACGACTAACGACCAGCGACTAATCGGAGGCTGTAGTGCCCGAACAACCAATCCGCAAGCAAGATCCGGTTGTGAACAAGTCCTTTGCGATGCTCTACGTCGTGTCCATGCTCATCCTCATGGCCACGCTGTTCTGGGCGCTGTGGGACGAAGACTACGGCCAGCGTCCCTGGAAGGCCTTTCAGCAAGAGTGGAAGCAGCGCTACGGCGCCTTCCTGAAGACAGCCGAGTCAAAATCCGCGGAGTCCGAAAAGAACGTCGAACAGGGCGCCGAGTACCAGCAAATCGATCAGGCTTGCCAGCAGGCTTATCAAGCTGCCAAGCCTCGCCGGGATGACCTGCAGAAACAGATCCTTGATTTGAACGGCAAAATTCTGGCGGTGCAGAACGTCTTCGTCGACAAACGCGCTTATGTGAATGCTCTCACCTACCGGATCGAGACCGACACGAGCGCCTCGGGCAAGGAAAGCAAGCGGAAGAAACTCGAAGACTACAAGAAGGAAACCTGGTCGGTCGAATATCCCGACGGTCACAGGGAGAAATATGATTTCTCTCAGCTGGTCGAAAAGTACAACGCGCTTAAAGACGAACGCACCAAGTTAAGCGCGGAGCTGGGCGAGGTGCTCAAGCCGGTGACCGAAGCCAGCACCAAGGTGTCAGCGTACATTAACCAGCAGATGGTCGAGCTCACACCGGTACAAATCGAAGGTCTGAAGAGGAAGACCGCGGAGTGGGAACCAAAGATCGTGCAGATTAACGTGGCGGACGCCAACATCGTTGACCGCTGCGAATCCTGCCACATGGGAATCCGCGAGCCGCTCGCGTTGACGGTGGCTTCGATGGCGCTCCCGGGCAAGAAGCCCGACGAGTATGCACGCGCTTTCACCAGCCATCCTGAACCCGCTTTACTGAAGACGCATGATCCGGAGAAGTTCGGCTGCTCTCCCTGCCACCAGGGCAATGGCCGGGCCACCACCAGCGTCGAGAAGGCGCACGGAACTTACGAGCATTGGTTGTGGCCGCTCTTCCCCAAGGAAAACACGGAAGCCGGCTGTCAGACCTGCCACGCCGCGGATATGCTGCTGGTGAGCAACGACGTGGGCTCGACGATCAGCGCGGGCAAGGACTTGTACCGCCAACGGGGCTGCCTCGGCTGCCATCGCTATGAAGGCTACGACAAAGAACCGGACGAGCTGAACTCTGTCAGCCAGGAGATCAAGCAACTGGAAGGGGAAAAGATCCAGAACATCAAGCAGGCGGCTTACTTGATGAAGCAGGCCGATGCCGCGGAAACCAACGAAGAAGCGGTACAGCTGAACGACAAAGCCGTGGCACTGAAGGTGGCCAACAGCAAGGCTGACGCCCGCATCGCGCAACTGGAGCGGCAGACGAAAAGTCTGTTGCAGGACGTCAAGAAGGTGGGGCCCAATCTCAAGGACGTCCGGCTCAAGCTCAACAAGAACTGGATTCCTGTCTGGCTGAAGAAGCCGACCGACTTCCGGCCCACCACGCGGATGCCGAACTTCCGCCTCAATGACGGCCAGATCCGGGCCATCTCAGCCTATCTGTGGCAGTCGGCGCTGACCGACCCACAGCCCCAGCACAAACCGGGCGACGCCGCGCACGGCAAGGAACTGTTTGAGACGCGCGGCTGTCTGGCCTGCCATTCCATCGGCGAAGGCGATCAGATGCAGGGTGGAACGTTCGCCGCCAATCTTACCCGGGTCGGGGAGAAAGCCAATTATGACTATCTCGTGCGCTGGGTGCATAATGCGCGCGAGCGCACCCGTCCCTATTGTCCGTACGAAAAGAAAGACATTGGCCCCGAAGATTATGCGAAGAAGGGGCTGCCTTTTATCTTCGACCTGCAACACAGCAAATGCCCGAACGATGGCCACGAACTGCAGGTGCAAAACATGACGGTGATGCCCAGCCTGCGCCTTAGCGTCGAGGACGCGCAGGACATCGCGACGTTTTTGATCGCGCAGAAAAAGCAGGAGCCCAGCTCTTACGCCGACGCTTCCTTCATGGATGACCCGGCGCTGAAGGATCAAGGCAAGAGGTGGATTCGTCACTTCGGCTGCGCGGGCTGCCATGAAATCGCCGGCTTGGAGGAAGAAGGCCGCGTCGGAACCGAGTTGACGTTCGAGGGCAGCAAGCCGCTTGAGCGTCTCGACTTCGCCCTTTTCACCGAGGCCGCGCAGCGTGGCGGCAAGAATGCAGAACCGATTACCAACCCGGAAGACCTGGCACGATTGCCTGACGGCCCCGCGCACGGTCCCTGGTACGACCACAAGGGCTTCTTTGAGCATAAATTGGCTGAGCCCAATGTCTACGATCAAGGCAAGATCAAGAGCGAAGAAGAAAAGCTGCGGATGCCCAACCTGCACTTGACCAAGGAACAGGTGCGAGACCTCACTACCTTCCTGATGGGCAGCCAGGAGAGCGCTCTGCCCGCCAATTATCAGTACCGGCCGCTCGATTATCGCCGCGACATTCAGGAAGGCTGGTGGGTTGTCAGAAAATACAACTGCATGGGTTGCCATCAGTTCATTCCCGGCCAGCAGACTGTGCTGATGGGGATGAAACGCTACCAGGATGCCCAGGAAATGCTGCCTCCCAAGCTCCTGACCGAAGGGGCCAGGGTCGATCCCCAGTGGCTCCTGCGCTTCCTCACCAACCCGGCACTGAGCGACACAGACACGAATCGCAATGGCGTGCGGACCTACCTGCAAGTGCACATGCCCACTTTCTCCTTTTCCGAGAATGAACTGGGCAAGCTGGTGCGCTTCTTCCAGGCGCTTTCGCGGCAGCCTTTTCCGTATATACCGGAGCAGATTCCTACGCTGACGGCGAAGGAAACCGACATGGCGCGCAGCCTGTTCAGCAGTACGGCAGCCCCCTGCCTGACCTGCCACGCGACCGGCGATGCGCAGCACGACAAGACCGCTGTCGCTCCTAATCTCCTCCTGGTGCGGGGGCGCCTGAAGCCTGATTGGGTGGAGCGCTGGATCATCGATCCGCAAGCGATTAGCCCGGGCACTTCCATGCCTTCAGACCTGTTCCGGCGCGAGAATAATCGTTGGGTATTCGCCGGCCCCACCCCGCCCTCGTTCCAAGGGTATGATAAGGACCACACCAAGTTGCTGGTGGATTACATGTTCCAGCTGACGCCCGAAGAACAAAGGCGGGCGATTGCGGCTAAAGGTCGCCCGCAGGCCTCGACTCAGCCGTCGCGCAGCATCAAACAAGGCGCCAGTTCATCGGATCCGCACCGGGCAGCTAGCGCCGGTGGTTCGCAGTAAAGCGCAGGATTTTGTAATACGAGCACAAGTCGTTCGTCACGGCAATACCAAAACCCGAGGAGGAAGTATTCGAATGCGCACTAAGCAAATGCTACTAGCTCTTTTGACGCTGTTCCTCTGTTCGTCACTGATGTTCGCTGGAACGGTTAGCGGCAACGTGACCTACACCGGCACGCCCGACAGGCAAAAACCCATCGATATGGGCAAAGAACCGTCCTGCGCCAAGCAGCATGCCAAACCCGTGACTTTCGAATCGGTTGTGACCGGGCCCAAGAATGCATTGGAAAACGTGGTGGTGTACGTTTCGTCCGGGGCCCCTGATGAAGGTCAGGTTCCGGCGCAGGCGGTCACCTTCGAGCAGAAAGGCTGCCAGTATCTGCCGCACGTGATGGTCATGCACACCAACCAGGAACTCAAGATCACCAACGAGGACCAAGCTACCCATAACATTCACCCGCTGGCCAAAGTGAACCGCGAGTGGAATAAGTCCCAGGCGCCCGGCGCCGCGCCAATTGTCGAGAAATTCGCTAGAGAAGAATTTATCTCGGTGAAGTGCAACGTTCATCCCTGGATGCACGGCTACTTCGTGGTGCTTAAGACGTCGCACTACGACGTAAGCAAGGGTGCCGGAGACTTCAAGCTGCCCAACCTGCCTCCCGGCAAGTACACCATCACTGCCTGGCATGAGGAATACGGCACTCAGACTGCCGACGTCACCATTACCGGCAACGAAACCAAGAATGTCAACTTCACTTTCAAGGCGACGGCGAACTGACGCACCGGCGGCGGAGATCAATCCCTCCGCCGCATGCGTCCTTAGGCAGGGTAAGCGGAGCCCGCATTGAATCTGACCGCAATTGGTCACAGAGAGCATGGCAACCATTTACAGAACGATGCTGCTCAGCCCGACGGACCGCTTCACTTCCAAACTCCGGGACTATTACACCCTGACCAAGCCTGAAGTGAACCTGCTGATTCTTATGACCACGTCGGCGGGTTACTATCTTGCCTCTCGTGGACCTTTCAGGATTGTTGGCCTGGTGAACACACTGGTCGGTACGCTCCTGGTCGCCAGCGGTACCGCAACCCTGAATCAGTGGATGGAACGGGTTTGGGACGGCCAGATGCGCCGCACCGCCAGCCGGCCGCTGCCTTCGGGCAGGCTCAGTGCTCGCGCGGCGTTTCTGTTTGGGATTCTGCTGAGCCTCGCCGGAGGCCTGTACCTGGCGGTTGCGGTGAACGGGCTAGCAGCCCTGCTTGCGATCTCCACGCTGCTTTCGTATCTCCTTATTTATACTCCATTGAAGCGGAAGACGCCGCTGTGCACGCTGCTCGGTGCGTTTCCGGGTGCCATGCCCGCGTTGATCGGATGGGCGGGTGCCTCGGCAAGTATCGAGCGGCACGCCTGGTTTCTCTTCGCCATTCTCTTTCTATGGCAGTTCCCGCATTTCCTGGCGATTGCCTTGATGTACCGCGAGGACTACACCCGGGCTGGCTACAAGATGCTGCCCCAGTTTGATCTCGATTCCCGCTTCACGCGGGCCGAGATTATTGCCTTCACTGTACTCCTGATAGTTACTACCATGCTTCCGCTGGTCGATCACGGAGGTCCGATATATCTGAGTGGCATGTTCCTGGCGGGTGTGTTCCTGCTCTATCACGTAACTAAGTTGGCGAGATCAAATTCGAGATCAAATTCGATAGTCTTGGCCAGCCGCGTCTTGCATGCCTCCGTTATCTATCTGCCTATAGTTCTTGGGATGATCATCGCCCGTAAGGGCTGAAGATCTCGGTTGGCTGGCTGTTACGTCTCCTTCGGCGGCAACGTCAGGCCAAACACCGAAATCTGCCCCTGCCCAGCTACATTCACAACCGCTTCCCCGGGCGTCGGCAAATACAAGGTCTTGCAATGCTCGCAGCGGTAGACCTCGGCATCCAGTCCCCAGGCCTTTTCCGCATCCCCGCAATCTTGCTCGATCAGATCGACGCTATAAAACCAGCGCTTCAAATGGCCGCCGCAAAACTTGCCCTTCTCGTTTTTCTCGTTGCAGGCGCGCTGCCCGGCCTTCTTGATCTTGACCTTGTGATGGGGGAGTTGCGGAGCAGTTTGCATACCCGGAGTGGTGATTGCGGCAGCGGGCGAACGACCTACTGCGGTCTTTGTTTTCGCTTTCGAACGCCCCCTAAGCTCCAGATATGCATTGAGGAATAGAATGCCGGAAAGTGGCAGAAGAATCAGGCTCATGAACAGGCCGTCGACAGTGCCGACACCGCCATGCAGAACGATCCATGCTATGCCCAGCAGAGGGACAATCCCAAGTACGACCGAAAGCACCAGCATCATAGGCTTGCGAGTTCCTTTGTGGCGCCGGCGTCTTGCCGGCCGTCCCGGGGGCATTCAGCAGGATCGCGTCTCCCCCCATTTTCATGCTTGAGCTTAAGCATGCTCCTGCTTTGCTGCCGCCGCGCGCTCCCGCTCCAGGCGGCGGATGGTCGCGCGCAGCCAATTCCCTAAGGCCGCCTCCAACTCTAGCTGATGGTCCCGCAGCATGTCCACGGTCTCCCCCTCTGGATTCAGGGGAATATGGTGACACGGCACGCCTTCACTTTGGGCGTTCTTGGGAACGAAGTCGGTGAGGAAGCATTCGTTGCACGGATGCGGCATCGTCGGCTCGCTGAAATTGAGGCAGGTGAGTGAATCCTGGAAGCTCCTCGTGGGCGTCTGGGGAGTGCGCACCGAACGTCCATAGCCTCCCTGCTCCAGGAATGCGAGCTCGAACTTAAGAGCTTCAAGAATGTCGCGCTTATCCTTCGACATGGTATGCCTCCACCCGGCAGTCTCCCACCAAACAATGGCCGCTCCGCCCGTGCGTCCATTTTCGACACCCAATATATCAAAAACGACCAAGACTTTGGCCGCAAAGAAACGCGAAAAGTCCGCGAAAAATGGCTGGTCGCTGATCCCTTGCGATCGCTTCGATGACCGGCGGTCGGGCTCGTCTTTGGCTTAGAGAGGCTCAGATGGGTAGTGAGCTACTTTCATTCACCCGCCTATCGAATGGATTCGCGCGCAAGCTGGAAAATCATGCGGCTGCGACGGTGCTAAACTATTTCGCTTATAATTTCATCAAGATTTACCGCACCCTTCGCGTGTCCCTGGCGATTGCCGCTGGTGTCACAGATCGGCTTTGGAGTGTGGAAGATTTGGTCGCACTTTGGGAAGCCTACGAACTGCGGAGGGCGGAAAGAGAAGTAGCTTGAGGAAATTCCTGTGATTCGCCTGCCGATACTTAAAGACGAGTTGAACTTTCCGGAAAAACTCTTGCCTGATTTGGAATCAAGGCCGGACTTGGGGCATTTGGCAATTGAGATCAAAAAGCGGATTGTGAAAATCCGTCAGGAGATTCGCGCTTTAGAGCGTGAAAATTCAAAGTAGCCCACTACCCTCAGATGGGTAATGGTCAAGTTTGGATTTACACAGTCTCGCTTTAGCATCCCGTCTGTGGCATGATTGGGATGCAATGACTATCGGCAAAGGCAAGCGTCCCCGCGATCCAAACCAACTCGCTGCTTGGACTGTAGCAGTTTCTACAGGCCAGATTCCAGATCCAGAACCGGACGTTCCCAAAGTAAGCGCCCAACCTGCCAATATCTCCGAGTATATGGCCGCCATCGGGCGCAAGGGCGGTCAGATCGGCGGAAAACGTCGCTTGACGACCATGACAAAAGCCCAGCGCGTCAAGGTTGCAAAGAAAGCCGCTAAGGCGCGGTGGGGGAAACAGCCTAATAAGCAACCGTGAACATACCCGCTGGGCCGTTGTAAATCAAAATGCATCTCGACAACACATCTCTTCCCAGCAAGCCGTGAAAACCCTGTGCTTGAAGGAATTGAGCACATATTACGGGTATATTCGGTACTACGAGCGGAAAGTGCGTTGGATGACTACCGGGGATCAGTAGGCTAATGTCGTATTGATCTTGATTTTGAGGCTGAGTACCTGTAGTTGGGGTATTTACAGTGGCGATTCCCGTCGGCGTCAAACCAAGAGATTGCAAAACTGATGGGTCAATGCAGGTGTGGCTGGCCCCAGTATCCACGAGCAGGCGTACTGAGATCGCATTGGGAACAGGTTGTTGCAAAGCGGTCAGCGCGACCCTGCGAGCATGGCTCACGGCAATTATTGCATTGGCGACCAATCCCTGATTAGGGGTCAATTGGAGATTAAAATACGGCAACTTGTTGTCCTATCGCACGGGAATGCAGGGATCAGCAAAACGAGAAATGAATTGCACTTGCTCAACGCAATGAATTTGTTTCACAAGAAAAGGCTCCAGTTTGAATTTTGCATAGCCTTCCTTGATCGCATCTTCGTAGCTGGTGTAGACATCAACAACTTGATCCCCGTGGATCAGAACAAACTTTCCTTCGCTGTCTTTCAACTCCGGGAGTTTGCTCTTGTAGGTGGCAAGTTCTTTTTCCAAGGCCATAAACGCTCTCCCGATACACTTCGGCGCGGATTATCTCTCTAACGGCAGTATAGAGCAACAGTTAATTTTCTGGCCATCCGGAAGGCCCTGTACTTTTTCGCCCCTTAGTGCATTTTAATCTTGACATGCTAAAGCGGCTGTAGTATAAGGTAAGTATGAACTGTTTAGACAATACGACCCGCGCCAAGGTCATCGGATGCTTGATTGAAGGCTGTTCCGTTCGCGCCACGGTTCGTATGACCGAAGTTTCAAAACCCACAATTCTTAAACTGTTGTCCGATCTGGGAACGGCGTGCGCTGCCTACCATGACCGCTACGTCCGCAACCTTCGGGTGCGTCGTCTACAGGCCGACGAAATTTGGCAATTCGTTGGAGCCAAGGCAAAGAACGCCAGCCCGGAAAAGAAGCAAGAGGGATGGGGCGATGTTTGGACGTGGGTTGGAATTGATGCCGATACCAAACTGGTTGTCTCGTACCTCGTAGGCGGACGGGATGCGGGATGGGCGTACGACTTCATGCAAGATTGCGCCAGCCGAATCACTGGCCGCGTACAGGTCACTACAGATGGCCATAGGGCTTACCTTGAGGCAGTCGAAGGCGCGTTCGGGATGGAGTGTGACTACGCTCAGTTGCAGAAGATTTACGGCGCTTCGATGGAGAAGGAAACCCGCTATTCACCCGCTCGCTGCATCGGCTGCGACATGAAAGTTGTCAGCGGCAACCCAGACCCAAAGCATGTAAGCACCAGCTACGTAGAGCGCCAGAATTTAACGATGCGGATGCACATGCGCCGTTTCACTCGCCTGACGAATGCCTTTAGCAAGAAGGTTGACAATCACGCGCACTCTGTGGCCCTGCATTACATGTTCTATAACTTCTGTCGTATTCACCAGACGTTACGCGTCACCCCGGCAATGCAAGCGGGATTATCCGACCACGTTTGGAGCCTTGAGGAATTGTGCGCGATTCTGCCGAAACCGACCGTCAAAGCTTCCACGATTGAAAGTGAGATGGTCCGCAAGGCGCTAAGCGAGAGCGCCTAAGCGGTACGCTCTTTTGCCTTAAGTGCTCTCACTTGGCCAGAAAACATCTCAACCTTCCCGGCAAACCGCGAAAGCGCCTGCATTCTCCCATTATCAAACGTATCTGCATCTGTAAATGCGGAAAATAGAATAGCAATCTCTTGATCTAGTGTTTCTAATGCCGTTTCCCACACACGGGAACTCGCAATTTCTATTTGTTGCCGTTGCCGATTCTTGTCTATGATGAACACGTCAGTCGGACCGCCTACGTATTTTCCGTCATACGTTTTGCCCTGCAAGATGAAGTACATTCCCAAAACGCTAGTTTGCCACACGCTCAACTGCCCCATTCGCAGATACAAGCCGCGTAGGTATCTCGCCAGCGGAGAATCGCCCCACCCAATCACTTCACAGCGCGGCACTAGTAAAACTTTTGCCGCACTAGAAGACAACAGGATCGGTTCTTCCGCTTCCGTCCATGCTCCGAACAGCATTCCCCAAAATTCCTTCTTGTCGATGTGAGCATCCTTTAAGACGGACGCTAGAGTATCTTCGATGTCTGCGCGGATTACCGTTGTGTCTTGCTTGAATCGCTTCGCCAGTTCCTCGTTAACGCGACGCGCCGTGTCTGGCGAACCTGAATATCCCCATATCGCCAGACCATTGCTCCACCGTAATTCCCTTAATTTGCATTCCTGATATGTGTGCAAATCGCTAGTGAATTGTCGGTCCGCTGCGATCACAAGGCCGTCCCGGCAAACAAAACCAGTGGCCATCGTCATGGCTTGAGAACTCCTTGAAAGCCGCTGCCGTTTAGATGATTGCCGGAAGATTCGCGGAAGAACGCGAAGCGGCCTACGAACTAGCATCCTAGCATCCCCCCTGTGCAAATTGAAACTTGCCCACTACCCTCAGATGGGCTTAGATGAAAATCCCAAACGTATACGGTATACTCACGGGCATGTCTGCTGAAGCGGCCGACGCGAAACCCGCCGGGATGGTGCCCGACGAGCTCAAGTTCGAGCCCAAATCCAAGGGCCTCTTGACTCCTCGAAAGAAGAAACCGAAGGAGTTGGCGGTTATTACGGAGTGTTGCACGGGCTGCGCGGGCTCCCCGGCCTGCGTGGAATATTGCCCCGTGGAAGACTGCATGTTCTGGGTTCCGGACGAAGATCATCCGCCGTTCGGCAGAATCCAGATCGACCCGATCCTTTGCATAGGGTGCAAGAAGTGCCTCAGCAAGGGTCCAGACGGATGTTTCCTCGACGGCTGTCCGTGGGACGCGATTGTTATGGTGGACACGGTCGAAGTGGAAAAAGAAGTCGGCGTAATGCCGATCTGAGGGCAGCTATTAGCTCTTAGCTTTTGGCTCTTAGCACGTACAAGTTTCGCTGAACACCATCCGCTGGCCGTCATCGCTGGCCGCTCATCGCTGACCAACTCCTTATTTCATCCTCTGACGTATCGCCGCCTCTGTTCCTAGCGCTTGCTGCCGCACGTGATCGGGGATGTCGGGCAACTCTCGTTCATAGGGAAGAACTGCGGCAATGTCATCGGGCTGTCCGACGAGGTAGAGCGCGCGCAACGCTTCCCAGACCTGCTCAGTGGACGGGTCGATCGTCGCGATGAGGTCTCCCTGCTTCACCTGCTGCCCAACCTGCGCAGAGAGTGTGCGCAGACGTCCGGTGATTGGGGAACGCATTTCAGTAGTGTGTTTGGCGTCGACGTTTCCGCTAACCTGATTCCCACTAATCTGGAGCTTAGCGACGACTCCACCCTGGTGGATGCTGGCGCCGATCATGCTGGTATCCGTTATCTGTCCGGCGGCGGGTGCGATCACCTTGGCCGGCTGCAGAAGTTCAACGATCTGGGGTCTCCCGGTTGCGTCTCCGAAGCGGACCAGCGAAAGCGCGGCGTTGCCCCGCACCATGAGGGAAGGATCGGCGAGCATTCTCAGCAGAGCTTCATGGAATCCGGCGCCGGATGTGTCCTGCCCCATCACCCAGGCGTCAGTGTTGCGTACCTCTTCGACCGGGTGTGAGGCCAGGCGGATAGCATCGGGATACCAGCGGGTGACGCTCGGGTCGTGGCGGCTCATGCGCTCGCCGAGCTGCACCAGCGCGTGCTGAATGTGCCGGGGATGGTTCTCGTCTTGCAGGTACTCGGCCAGTTGTTTATCGGAGAGCTGGCGGCCGAACCATGTGTTCCACCAGAACAGGAACGGCATGAGCACGATCAGCCACGCGGTCAGGAAGAAGAGCAGCCGGTTGCGCGTGGACATGCGAGGACGCGGCTTGGCTGGAGGGCTGGGGCTCTTGCTTGCATCGGAGGAAGATTGCGGAGTTGCATCGGGGAGAACGGGCATGGGATCACGGAAATATAGCAGAAAGCGGGTTTCGCAGAAGCCGCAGAGAAGCAATCTCTTCGCGATCTCGGCGGCGGTTTAGGCCTTTCCGATCATTACTTCACCACATCCGCATCGAGCACGCGGTCCTGCTCCAGATAGTGGGAGACGGCGTATTGCGCCAGAAGCGGCGTCTGGAGCCGGATCTCAGCGCCGATCCATTCCCCTTTGCTATGGGGCCCGTCGAGCGGATGATTGCAACGTCCGCCACTGCCGAACTGCGGGCCGAAATCGGCGCTCTGGATCTGGTCAAACTGTTTCAGATCGCGCCAGGCTTCATCGCCCGCCGTGCCAGAAACGTCAATCTTTAATCTGACGATTGCCATAGACGAAACCATTCACCTTCGAGACTCGTCCTTGGTTCTTCAAGTAACTTCGTGCCTTATGTGTGTACTACCGCCAGGATCGAGTTAGATAGTCGGCCAGCGATAGCGATATCAGGATCGCAAGAAAGAAGAAGCCGGAGATAACTACGGCGCCGGTCAGCTTTTCGCTCGCGCCTTTGACGTGCATGAAGAAGAGCACGACGAGCGTGGCTTTAATGGTCGCAATGAGGAGTGCAATGATGGGGTTGAAAGGCCCGAGGTTCACAAAGGCGGCGCCGACCGTGGTTGCCGTCAGGACGAGCAGGCCGATGCCAATGGCCAGGTAAAACCCTTGCGAGTGAGTAGTGTGTTCTTCGTGTTCCGACATAATAGAAGCCCCCAGCTCTCAGTTCTCCACCCTCAGTCCATTCATGAGATAAGCTTCGTATCAGGGCATCGCTTTAGCGATGCCGTAAATCCTTCGAAATCAGCGCCCCTTTAGGGGCTGGGCCCGTGGCCACCCACTGTCACGAGTGCCGGCTGATCAGATACAACAACGGGAATAGATAAATCCAGATGATATCGACCAAGTGCCAGTACAAGCCGGCGTTTTCTACAGGCGTGAAGTAGCCGGGCGTGTAATGTCCCTTCCATGCGAGGACAGCCAGAACGCTAAAGAGCCCGCAGCCGATAATCATGTGAAGGGCGTGCATGCCGGTCATCGCGAAATATAGAGAGAAAAAGAGCTCCGCTTCCTTGGGGTTGACCGGGATTTGCTTGCCGTTGTCGTCGAACTTGTCCGTGAAGTTAAACGTCGGGCCGGGCACATGGTGCTTCTCGAATTTTTCGCGATACTCGAAACCCTTGATGACCAGGAAGGTCATGCCGAGCAATACGGTGACGACAAGGTAGCCGACCAGCACTTTGCGCTTGCCCGCTTCCGCCGCCTTCACCGCCAATACAACCGTAACCGAACTGACGATCAGGACAGAGGTGTTAATCGCTCCCATCCAGATATTGAGCTGCTGGCTTCCGGCCGCGAAGGCGTTAAAGTGGGCGAGCCGGTAGACGAGGTAGGCGCAGAACATGCCGCCGAAGAACATGATTTCGGTAACAATGAACAGCCACATGCCCAGCGACGCAGCGTTCTTCTGCTGCTGAGCGTCGGCGAAGTGGTGGCGCAGCGCCGGATTGTGAGCTTCGTGTTCCATCGTCGTTACGGGACCGGTGGTCGATTGGCTATCGTGCAACGGGAGCCCTCCGTTCCCAGGGTGGGATCTCGTCGTAGTTATAGGCTTCCCAGGTGACCACCGGCGTCTCGTCAAAATTAAAGGTGGGCGGCGGCGACGTGGTCTTCCACTCCAGGCCAGCGGCGTGCCAGGGATTCGCGTCGGCGATCTTCCCGTAGCGCAGCGACCAGACGAAGTAGATCATCGGCAGCAGATATCCGGCGGCGAGTATGCTGGCGCCCGCCGTGGAGAGAACGTTCAGCGCCTGGAACTCCGGCGGATACTGCCAGTAGCGGCGCGGCATGCCGACGTAGCCGAGAATGAACTGCGGGAAGAACGTCAGGTTGAAGCCGACGAAGACGAGCAACGCCGACAGCTTGGCCCAAGCTTCCGGATACATGCGGCCAGTCATCTTCGGCCACCAGAAGTGCATGCCTCCGAGATACCCCATGAGCACCCCACCCACCATGACATAGTGGAAGTGGGCGACGACAAAGTAAGTGTCGGTGACGTGAACGTCGATGCCGAGGGTCGCGAGGAAGAGCCCGGTCAAGCCGCCCATGGTGAACAGCCCGATGAAGCCGAAGGCGTAGAGCATGGGCGTGGCGTAAGAGATCGAACCCTTGTAAAGTGTCGCTGTCCAGTTGAACACTTTGACCGCCGAGGGCACGCCGATGAAAAAAGTCAGGAAAGAAAAGATCATGGCGGCATAGAGCGAGATGCCGGCGACGAACATGTGGTGGGCCCAGACCAGGAATCCCAAGACGGCAATGGCGATGCTCGACAGAGCGATAAACTTGTATCCGAAGATACGCTTGCGCGAGAAGCAGGTGATGAGTTCGCTGATGACTCCCATCGAGGGCAGGATCATGATATACACCGCCGGGTGGGAGTAGAACCAGAACAGATGCTGGAACAGGAGCGGGTCGCCGCCGAGCCTGGGGTCGAAGATGCCGAGATGGAAGAGACGCTCGACAGCCACGAGCACGATGGTGATGGCGATTACCGGCGTGCCGAGAATCATGATCAGGCTGGTCGCGTAGTTGGCCCAGATGAAGAGCGGCAGGCGGCTCCAGGTAAGTCCGGGCGCGCGCATGCGGTGGATGGTGACGATGAAATTCAGTCCGGTGAAGATGGAGGAGAAGCCGGCTATGAAGGCCGCGAGTCCGGCCTCGACAATCTTGGTGTTGGTGTACTCCGTGCTGAAGGGGCTGTAGAAAGTCCAGCCCGTGTCAACGCCGCCGGTCAGCATGACGTGCGTAATGAGGATGCCGCCAGTTACGTAGAGATACCAGCTCAGCAGGTTGATGCGCGGGAAGGCTAGATCCTTGGCGCCGATCATGAGGGGCACCAGGAAGTTACCCAGCACCGCAGGCACGACCGGAATCAGGAAGAAGAACACCATGATCAAGCCGTGCATGGTGAACACCTTGTTATAGGTGTCGGCTTGCATCAGGTCGCCCTGTGGCGTCAGCAGTTCGAGCCGGATGAGCATGGCAAAGAAGCCACCAAGAAAGAAGAACGCTGTCACCGAAATCAGGTAGAGGATCGCGATCCGCTTGTGGTCGGTGGTCAACAGCCACGACTTGAGGCTGTGCCCGTTGTTGAGATAGTTCAGCTTCTGACTTGGAGCCTGATTCACCGGAATTACTGTGCTCGCCATGACTATTGCACCTGCATCTTTTCTGTTTGTGCCGGGAAGGTGGCGGGCTGGCTTTCGAGCCCGGCGGTTCCCGGGGATGGCTGGGCTAACGACTTGATGTAGGCCACCAGCGCGTTCAATTGCTCTTCGCTGACGATGCCCTGGAAGGTGGGCATCACCGGCTTGAAACCGCTTACGATCTTTGCCGTGGGATTGAGGATGGCCTCCCGAACATAGTTCTCGTCGGCAATTACCGTGCGTCCGTCCTCAAGCAGAACCGGTTTGTTGTAGACGCCGACCAGATTGGGGCCGCGGCCCTGCACGTCGAAACGATGGCAGGTGGCGCATCCGAGCGCAGAGAACAACTGCTTGCCGGTTTCCTGCAAGGGCGCAACCGCTGCGCCCGCCATCCACTTCGCGTACTCCTGCGGCTCCATGACGACGATGTCGCCGCCCATGCCGGAGTGCATGGTCCCACAGTATTCGGCGCAGAATAAATGATAGTGGCCGGGTTTCGTGGCTTTGAACCAGGCGGTGGTGTAGCGGCCGGGCAAGACGTCCTGCTTGATGCGGAATGCGGGGACGAAGAAGCTGTGAATCACGTCTTGCGAGGTCATGATGAGCTTGATGTTCTGGCCGGTGGGGACGTGCAGTTCGTTGATTTCGCGCTGGCCTTCCATGTGCTCGATCTTCCACATCCACTGCTTGGCGACGACGTAAACTTCGGTGGCGTCGGCGGGAGGCGTGCGCTCCTGGAAATAGAGGACCGCGCCCCAGACGAAGAAGGTCATCATCACGAAGAGCGGGATGATCGACCAGGTAATTTCGAGGAGCGTGGAGCCTTCGATCTGCTCGGCTACGCAACCGGCGGAGCGACGATACCTAATCGCCAGTAGCATGACGGTGATAAAGATGAGCGCGGTCATGACGCCCGAAACCACTAGCAGATAGATGTAGAGGGCGTCCACCTGACCTGCCATGGTCGAAGCCTGCTCGGGCCACAATGGTAGAAATTTCGACATAGTTACTGAACTCGCCCCGATTCGCCGTGGGCTGCGCTGCGATCGGCGCGGAACATGACAAACATAAATGTTCCCAGAATAAGCATGGTCCCGAGCGCCGCCAGCTTCAGAATGTTACTGACAACGGCGCCGTATTTCCCAGTCCTGGGATCGTAGTGAAAGCAGTAGAGCAGCACCTGGTCGCCGATGTTGCCAATCTTGTTATGCGAGGCCTGCACCAGTCCGAGGCGCAGATCTTTCGGAGAAAACTCGACGCCATAAAAGTATCCTGAAACGCGACGGTCGGGCGTGAGCATAACGATGGCGGCGGCGTGAGCGTACTGCTCGGTTTTCGGATCGAACTGAAATTGGAAGCCGACGGCTTTCGTGAGCGCTTCGATCTGGTCAGCCTTGCCGGTGAGGAAGTGCCAACCCTGATCGGAGTTCGCTCGGCCATAGCGTTTCATGATGTCGCGCTTTTTTTCGGCGGCCATCTCCGTGGTTTCGCGCGGGTCGAAGCTCACAGTGAGAACGCCAAAATCTTTGCCGAGATCGAAGGTCAGCGCCCTCATCGAACCGACTAACCCCTGCAGAAGCTCACTACAAAGCATGGGACATTGGTAGTAACCCAGGTTCAGGATGACGGGGCGTCCGTGGCCGAAATAGTCGGCAAGTTTGACCGGGTTGCCGAGTTCGTCTTTGAATTCGAGATTGGCGGGAACTTCAGCGTTGAGATGTTGCTCGATGCCGACAAATTCGAGTCCGACGGGACGCTGGTTGACCGGCGGACTCATGATGCCGCCGCCCGACATGGGACCACGGCCGCCCTGCGCAAACAGCGGATCGGCCGAGAACATGAGCAAGAAAGCTGCGGCCGCGATCAAATTGGCGAAACTGCTTTTGCTGCGCACTGCTTTTTCCTTTTCCAGTTGTCCCGCTGGAGCGGTTTTCTGTAGAGACGGGGCTTGCCCCGTCTCCGCCCGTGCCATCAAACGCCCCGATTGGGACTGGCATCTACTGCTTCGATGCTGCTAACTTCGTGGCGGGCGCATTACTTGGCGCGGTTGTGCCTAAGTTCGCGTTGCCTTGCGCATACACGGGCAACCCGCGTTGCACCGTCAACTCCATGGCGCGCTCGATCGGAATGCGCGCCACGCCCGCCTTTTCGTCGACCCAGCCGTAGCTGTTGAGTTGGTTCTCTTGATTCATCAGGAAGTCGCGAAACTGGCCGCGTTCGTTGGTTTCGAGCATGGGAACGCCATTCTCCTTGAACCGCTGGTCCACGTAGTCCTGCGTGACCACGCGCGACATCGCACCCTTGGAAGTAACCAACGGACTGGCCGTCGCCATCTGTGACCGCTCGTATTTGTCGAGGAACGTGTACATGCCGACGAGGATGAAATAAATGACCACGCCAACAACCGCGAGGCCGATCATGAAGGCGAACACACCGCGCGTGCCGAGGTCCTCATGTTCGAAACCTGTCTCCCGCCCTGACTGGCCGCGGTTCGTCTCTTCACTCATGCGATGGCTCCAGCAGTCTCAGTGTCTGCGGCGCGTTGACGGCCAGCAGCGGACGCGATCGCAGGTTATGAAAGAAGTACGCCATCCAAAGGCCGCCGATTCCGGCGACAATCGCGAAATGCACCCAGCTGATATGAAACGTCGGGTGCGATGCCGGCTCGATATGCCAAAAGATATCGACGATGCGCATGACCATGAGCCAGGAAGCGAGCCAGACCAAAGTGCGTGTCTTGCGCTTCAACTGACGCGAGAGCAAGAGCGCGAACGGCACAGCGAAGTGGAACACCACCAGGAACAAGCCGACCGCTTCCCATCCGCCATTCATGCGGAGCTTGTACCACGGAATTTCTTCGGGCAAGTTGCCCGACCAAATGATGAGCCATTGCGAGAAATTGAAGTAAGCCCAGACCATGACGAAAACGAGCATGAACTTGCCGTGATCGTGAACCTCCGTATCGGTAAGGTACTCGGACATCGGCTTGCGTTTGCCGAGGATGCTCTCGATCACCACAACGAAACAGAAGGCGGAGAGCGCTTCACCCGCAATGAATAGGAGACCATAAATGGTCGAGATCCAGCGCGCCTGCAGCGACATCACCCAGTCGATCACCGCGAAAGAAATCGTGAAAGAGTAGATGACGAGCCCAATCGAACTCATCGCGCGGAAGCGTAGCGTGCTCTGGCCTGCAGTCGAGTCCTGCTCGGTCGACCAGCGATTCAAGAAGTAAGCCATCCCGAACCAGATGACAAAGTAAACGATATAGCGCAACAGAATGCCGTTCAAGTTGAGATAGCTGTGCGCGATTTCCGCCAGCTTGGTATCGGAAGCCAGTTGATCGGGCCGGGCCCACTTATAGAGCTTGGGCAGGTTCAGCAGAATCGGAATGAAGAGCACGAACATAAGGGGCAGCGTCATCATGCCCGATTCCAGGATGCGGCGAATCACCGTGCCCCATGCGCCGCCGACCAGGTGATAAAGCATCAGGATGGCCATGCATCCAAGCGAAAGACCAAGCCAGAACATGAAGGCAGTGAGGTAGGCGGAATAGAAACTGTCGGGAGCAAGGTAAGCCCCGCCGACGGAAGCAATGGCGGCGATCACGCCAATCACGAGCGACCGTTGCTGCATGGTCTGGGCCACGGGCGGAGCCATCAGGTCCAACTTACTCACGGTGGCCGTGGTCATTTAGGTCCCTCTTTAGTTTCGGTAGTGGGTGCCGCGATTTGCGGCAGCGTGGCTCCGTTGCCGATGTCACGGAACTGCGGCGGAGGCGACGGGACTTTTTGCCCTGAAGGAATCTCAGCTGAAGTCGCGTTCTGGCTCAGTTGCAGCGCACGGATGTAAGCGGCGATACACCAGCGGTCGCGCGGCGCAACCTGCGTGCCGTATTCGGGCATCACGCCGAAGCCGTTGGTCATGACGTCGAAAAAGTAGCCAATCGGCACTTTGCGTAAACGGTCGATGTGATACGACGGCGGACGGCGGAATCCGCGCGAGGGGATTAACCCATTGCCATCGCCAACGCGTCCGTGGCAAGGCGTGCAATTGATGTTGAAGCGCTCGCGTCCGCGGGCAAGTACTTCGGCGGTCACCGGAAACGGCAGATAGTCGCCGGGGGCATTGCCGACTTTTCCAGTGTAGAAGTAAGTGTCTTCCCGCAGATCGCCGCGTGCGACCGTGCCCTCGACCGGCAGCCGGGCCGAGCGATCGTCCGCAAAGAAATCGCTTTTTGCCATCGGCCGGTAATACGGCTGTATGTGCATATCGAGGCGGCATCCGGCGGTGACGGCAATCAGCGCCAGGAGCGCGGGCAAAACTTTACGGAGGTGACGAGTGGAACTCATAGCTAGCTCGGCACCTCCGCGATCATGCGTGGAGCGAGGCCCGTTAGAAACGAGCGCGTGCGGGCGGCATCATATTTCGGGTCGCTCGCAAACACGACCAGGAAGAATTTATTCTCCGAGGCCTTGGCAAATTCCGGCACGTTGAACACCGGGTGATAGGGCATCGGAAGCCCGTTCAGGACAAGCATTCCGACCGCGGCAGAAAGTCCGCCGAAAAGAATCGTCAATTCGAAAGTCACGATGATGAACGACGGCCAGGAGTGAAACGGGCGTCCGCCAACATTGACCGGATAAGTGATCGCTGCCACCCAATACTGCAGCGCGTAAGCCGATATCCCGCCGATAAGTCCGCCAATGAGCACGACAAGGGGCACGCTGTTCTTGTGAAAGCCGATGGCTTCAGCTAGACCCTCAATCGGGAACGGGCTGTAGGCATCGATCTTCTGGTAACCCGCTTCATGCGTCTTGTGAGCGGCGGCTACGAGTTCTTGTGCTGAGTCGAATTCGGCCATCAGACCGTAAATGGGAGAAGCGCTCGTTGTCATCGTCATTGCTTCACCTCCGCCGGCTCATGCACCTGCGACTCCGGCAGCAGGGTGCGCAATTCGAAGATGGAGATCATGGGCAGAATGCGTACGAACAGCCACATGGCAGTTAGGAACATGCCAATGGTGCCGGCAAACGTCATCCAATCCCACTTAGTCGGGTAGTACATGCCCCACGAAGAAGTCAGGAAGTCGCGGCTCAAACTAACGACCACAATGATGAAGCGCTCCAGCCACATACCAACGAGCACAATGAACGAGATGAGCCACAACCAGCCGGTGGAGACGCGGAACTTCTTCAGCCACAAAATCTGCGGAATGAAGATGTTGCAGGCGAGCAACGCGGCGTACGCCAACTGATACGGGCCGTGGAGACGGTTCCAGAGCAGAAACGAATCGACCTGGCTGCCACTGTACCAGCCCATGAACGCCTCCATGCCATAGCCGTAGGCGACGATGAGGCCGGTGGCCAGCATCAACTTGGCCGCGTTCTCGAGATGCCGCATGGTGATGAAGTCTTGGAGTCCATAGATCGCGCGAATCGGAATCGCGAGACAAAGCACCATCGCGAAACCGGAATAGATGGCGCCCGCGACAAAGTACGGCGGGAAGATCGTGGTATGCCAGCCGGGAACGATGCCGACCGCGAAATCGAAGCTCACGACCGTATGAACCGAGAGCACCAGCGGCGTCGCGAGACCGGCGAGAAGTAAGTAGGCCGTTTCATAACGGTGCCAATGCCGCGCCGAACCGCGCCATCCCATGGCGAGCAGTCCGTAAATGCGCTGGACCAAGGTACTCTCGGCGCGGTCACGCAAGCTGGCGAAGTCGGGAATCAGTCCGACAAACCAGAACACGAGCGAGATGGTGAAGTAAGTCGAAACCGCGAACACGTCCCACACCAGCGGACTGCGGAAGTTCGGCCAGTAATTCATTGTGTTCGGATACGGAAAGAGCCAGTATGCGAGCCACGGGCGTCCGGTGTGGGCGATCGGAAAGATGCCCGCGCAGGCAACGGCAAACAGAGTCATCGCTTCGGCGAAGCGGATGATGGAGTTACGCCAAGTCTGGCGCAGCAGGCACAGAATGGCCGAAATCAGAGTGCCCGCGTGGCCAATCCCGATCCACCACACGAAGTTGACGATGGCGAATCCCCAGCCGATGGGAATGTTGATGCCCCAGATCCCCGTACC
>JBKQLO010000197.1:0-7796 GCA_052147055.1 Terriglobales bacterium | reverse complement strand
CTTGCATGCGCACGCCAGTAGCATTTCGGCGCAGCAGGTGGTGAAGGCGGCGCACGAAGAACTCCTCCAGCTTATGCAGCAGCGTGCCGAGATTATGAAGCGCATTGGCACGGTGAAGCAGACTATCGCGGGATTGGCTAATCTTTTCGGCGACCAGGTGCTGGGCGACGATTTGCTGGAACTGATCGACCGCAAGCCCAGTGGCCGCCAGCCCGGCTTCACCAAGGCTTGCCGAAGGGTGCTGATGGAAGTCCGGCGTCCGCTGGGAGCGCGCGAGATTTGCGTGGAACTGGAACGGTATGCTCCCGCAATCCTGGCGCGGCACAAGGACCCGCTGGCCTCAGTCACAACCGTTTTGAATCGTTTGGTGGATTATGGCGAGGCTCGCAGCCGGAACAACGACCGGGGCCGGCGCGTTTGGGAGTGGATCAGCGAAAGCGAGCCGGTGGTGGATGCGATGCCTTCCCGGCGAACGGCCTGATAGCGTCGCGAGATTTCCACGAATTACGGCATCGCTGAAGCCATGCCCTGGGACGACCCCCGGCGTCGTTCAGCAGCCTGCAGACTCACTTCAGTATCAGCCCGAGCGATTGCCTTTCGCCGTCGTCTCAGTACTTTCGTAACTCTCCGTTGGGCAAACGACAGCGGTATTCTAGGTCTGATTCTCCCCCTGTTCTTAGCCAAATCCACATCAGGGTGTAGTGCGGCTTGTCACCGCGAGGCGATTGTAATGACGATGATGTTTGGCCGGTTCGAAATCCAGAGTGAGCTTTCGAAGTCCGAGGCCGCCTTGATTTACAAGGCGATGGACATGGAAACCAACCAGGTCGTGGCGCTCAAGACGCAGAGTCTGGCGCCACTCGGCGAGCGTGCCGACGCGTTTGTGGAGACGCTGATCACCGAGGGCGAGAGCACGCGCGACCTCGCCGGACAGAACATTGTGCTTCTGTATGGCGCGGGCGAGATCGACGGCCAGTACTGCGCGGCCATGGAGTACATCCAGGGCAACAGCATTGCCACCATGTTGGCGCGCAAAGAAGGCTTTTCCATCTGGGATCTGCTCGACATTACGCGGCAGGTTTGTGCCGGCCTGGAGCACGCTGCCTCGAAGGGTGTGACGCACTGTTCGCTGGAACCCGGCAAGATCATGGTGCAGTGGGACGGGATGGTGAAGATCCTCGGCTATGGCATCTCCAACATGAGCCTCATCGAAGCGGAATCGGGGAAGGGGCTGGGGCGGCTTATGCCCTACTGCTCTCCGGAACAGATCCGCGGAGAAGCGATCGACCTGCGTTCGAACGTGTTTACCTTGGGCACGATCCTTTACGAGATGGTGGTGGGGCGGCAGGCCTTCGATGCCGCAGATCCGGTAACGCTGGTAAGCCGGATCGAAAGCGAGATGCCCGCCAGTCCGGTTGCGGTGAATTCCAAGATTCAACCGGCGGTGAGCGCGCTGATTATGAAGGCGCTGGCGAAAGATCCGGCGGAGCGTTATCAGAGCGCGCGCGAACTGGTGGACGACCTGGAGAAGTGCAAGGAAAACGGCAAGAAACCCGCTACGGATAGCAAGAAGACGCCGTCGCCGAATGTTGCCGTCAGTCGCGCAGCTCGTGCGGCGGCGGCCAGCAAGTTTATTCCGGCCGCTTCGGCCACGGTCAAGCCCGAGCTTTCCGTTTCTTCATCGGGTGCTCCGGTTGCGCCCAAACCTGTTGCTCCGAAAATCGACGCGCCGGTGTTTTCGGCGGCGCAGGCGCCAGCAGCCGAAACGAGAGCCGCTGCTGCTGCGGCGGCGGCCGGAGGGAGCGGCTTGCGCTTACCCGGGACTGACTCTGGTTCGGATTCTGCTTCGGGTTCGGATACGGCCCCTGATTCGAACTCTGATTCGAACTCGGATTTGAAATCTGGCGCGCGATCGATCAGCGACTTTGAAGTAAGTGCTCCTGAATCCCGGGCGGGGAGCGGGCCGGTTTTATCGGCGGCGGCGGTGGAGCAAGAATCCGAGCGGCATTCGCCTCGCGTGTCCTTTGATCCGATGATGGCGGAACCGGCGGCGGGTTCATCGGGCAAGAGCTTTTCTGACTTGGCAGAGATGCCTCCGCTTAAGGAACCGGTTTTCACACCGCCAGCGGCCGAACCGGTTGAGGCGTTGCGCGCTGAGGTGCAGGTCTTTCCAAAGAAACATCCAGAGAACGATCCGGGGAAAGAAGAGAAGCCAAGAATCCAGCCGCGGCAAGTCGCGGAAATGGCATTCAAGGAAATCTCGACCATTCCACCGCGGCTGATGCTGTACTCGATGCTGGGCGCGGTTGCGGTGATCTTGGTGGTTGCGATCGCGGTTTTTGTCCATGTTCACTTTGAAGACGATGGTTCGACGGCTGCTCCGCGGCCGACGAAAGCGGTAAGCCCAGCCCCACCAGTTGTCCAGACTCCGGTGACGCCACGAATCGAGAAGCCAGCGCCGCCGGTTGTGGAAGCTGAACCGCGCGTGAAGGTACGCTACTTCGAGCCGCGCAGTTCGAACAGCAGTCGACGGGCGCCCGCTCCAGCCCTGGCGCCGGTCGTGATCCCAAGCCAGGCGCTGATTGACTCTACTCCGCAGGGCGCACAGTTTCAGGTCGATGGAAACAGCGATCCGTCGTGGGTCACACCGTTCAACTTGACGGGCCTGAGTCCCGGTAAGCACATCATCTATGTAACCAAGTCGGGCTATTCGTCCGAGATGCGGTCGGTTGATGTTACTGCCGGCAGCAAATCGTCTGTGCTGCTTCATTTGGCGCCGGTGAATGCACTGGTGGTGGTGAACAGCGCGCCGCCGGGCGCCGATGTCATCATCGACGGCAAGCCCACCGGGCGAGTGACCCCGGTGCAGTTCGCCGTGGAAAAAGGAAACCACACAATTCTGGTGCGCAAGCAAGGATACCTCGACGAGACGGTTACCACCGATCTCGGTCCGGCGCAGAATTTCCAGTACTCGCCGGTGCTCCGGGCGCTGGGCAACACGGCGGACATGCGCACCGTCGGCAAGTTGAACAAGCTGTTTGGACACGGCGGAGAGAGCACGGCGGGCATGGGTTCGATCAGCATTCACACCCAGCCGAAAGGCGCACAGGTCGCTATCAACCAGCAGATGCTCGATAAGACGTCGCCGGTCGATGTCATGCTGGCGCCGGGGAACTACATCGTGGATGTCACGCTGACCGGTTTCAAGCCGGTGCACAAAGTCGTCAGCGTCGACCGAGGCGGCAAGGCCGCGATCGATGAAATTCTGGCGCGGCAATAGCTGCGATTCGGCGACCCTCTGGTCAAACTCCTTGGCTGTAGCGGCATTCGCTTCGGCCTTCCTGGCGAAAAGCTCAAATGCAAAGCGCTGCCTCATTGATAAATCGAAGCTTGCTCAGGAATGAGCCGCCAGTTCGTCCTCGGGAGGTGTAGTCTGGAAGCAGCGGCTCCCGTTGCCTGTCACCTGGAGCCGTGCTCCGCATCACACCCGTGGTTCGAAGTGCATGCAGGATAGGCTGAAACAAGAGGGGTTGACACTGTGCCGTTGCAGCCTACGCTGGCTAGGTTGAGTCCCGATCTGTTAAAGGCCCTCCACGCAATCAAATCGGCTCGAGTGTACCCCTCGGGCGCTACGCTATTCCAGCAGGGTTCTGAGGCAGCGGGCGTTTACCTGGTGGAGAGTGGCGAGGTTCGGGTGCTGCTGCCGACCGGTCAGAGCCAAAAGCAGCTTCTGGAAGTCGTCGGTGCTGGAACCGTGCTCGGGCTGAGCGAAAGCATGACTGGGGAAAATTATCGGACCACCGCCGAAGCGGGCGACCGAACCATGGCGGTTTTTATTCCGCGCGAAGAGTTTTTGGAGTTTCTGGGTCGGCACGGCGATTTCTGCATGCAGATCGTGCGGCTTTTGAGCGAAGACTTGCACGGACTTTACCAGAAATTCCGTAGCATCAGTGCGCATCCGGGGCGTCCGCGGCACCGGGCGCTGGATGAGCAGTTGAATTAAGCTCTCAGCTGTCAGCTCTCAGCTCTCAGCTACCACACCGAGGGGCAGCGCCGGGTTTTCCGCAACCTGTGAAGCCGCGCCCTACCCAAAGCCGATTTATGAAACCAACTCTAAGAGATTGACAACTGAGAACTGAGAGCTGAGAGCTGACAGCTAGTTCGTTTTGAAGTTGACCGTGATTTGCGTCTGGATTTCTACCGGTTCGCCATCGAGGTAGTACGGCTTGTATCTCCACTGGCGGACGGCATCGAGCGCGGCGTGCGCGAGGATGGGGTCTCCCTTAAGTACTTTCGGATTGATGACGGTGCCCTCTTTGTTGATGGTGGCTTCGATCTGCACTGCGCCCTGGGCATGAAGCTGAAGCGCGGCTGGCGGATAGGTGGGCTGTACCCGCTTGATCAGAAGTCCCTGGGACACGCCCTGGGAAACTTTTATTGTTGCCAGCGAAGGCTTGTGAAGATTTGACGATGCCGAAGAGATCAGGCCGTTCAAGTTGCTATCGTCGGGAGATTCGACGGTGGGCGGGCTGGGAAGCGAAGGAGCGGACTCCTCGGCTTGGGCCGGCATTTTGGTTCCCGACTTCACGAGCAGGGGTGCCGAATCTTGTTTCTTCGTCCCTGGCTCAGAGTGCGCGTTGACGTTCGCGTCGATCCGGACCACCTGAGATTTGCCTGCGCCAGCCGGCGGCTTCTCGGGCGGCGCAGTAGCCGTTTTGGGAGCCAAGGTTGGGGTTGCGGCACTCGCCGGGATGGGCACGCTCGTCGAAGGCGCTGCTGCTGAGGAAGACATGGGCGCAGGAGCGGGAGCGGCTTGCGTCGAGTCCTGAGGCGAGCTTACTCGCCGCACAGCCGGGGGTTTGCTGGACTTGCCAAACTCGCTATACCCGAGGTAGCCGAGAGCGGCCAGAGCCAGGACAGCAATAACAACCATCAGGGTTTTTTGGTATCCGCTCGATCCCCAGGAATCGTCTTCGTCCAGGGCAACGGCAAAAGACGGCACGCCGGTAGTGCTCACCGCGTTGGAGGTTGGAAGTGGAACGGGAGCGGCGTCGTGCGACGCACTGGCGGGCTCGGATCCAAAGATCTTTAACTGCACGACCTTCGACTTAACGACCTTGTCCTCTTTCGCTGGCGGAGCCGTCACTTCCTTCGCCGGAGCCGCTGCTGCGGCTGATCCCGGGGCCGACGTGAAGGCGGAACTGGTGCTTTGCGCGGGTACGGACGCGGCGGCGACGTTTGCAGCCTTGTTCTTAACTACATCATCCTTGACTCCGTCGTTTTTAACTGTGCCAGCGGATTCGGGCGGCTGCGATTCCAATGCCGGCTCGGCGGCAATCGTAGTCTTGCCTTGTGCTGCGGGTGCAGGAACGGCCGCTGGATTGTGCTCAACTTTTGCCAACGCTGTCGTTGTCGGGAACTCGGTCGGAAGCGGCCGCGCCTCCTGCAGGGGCGCCGCCATGGGTGCTTCCATCGGTGCTTCAAATGCAGGAAGTTGCGGAGGACTGGGCGGTGGAGCAGCGGCTGCAGAGCTTCGACTCGCCTGCGGGAATGAAGTGGCGGCAGATGCGGAAGCTGCTTTGGAAGACGTTGCCGGAGCTGAGGCGCTGGTGCCGGCAGCATCAGCATTTTTCCGCAGAAGTCCTCGGGCCACCCGAAGTGTTCCCTTGGCCTGCTCGACATTGATCGGCTTGGTGAGCACAAGGTTGGCGCCGATGCGGTAGGCCTTGGCCACGCCCGTTTGTCCTTCGACCACAGCGATGGCCAGCGAGCTTTGATTGGAGCTGGAATTTCTGGCGCTCTTGAACAGCAGGGAAGCGTTCTGCTCGTTCTCGCAGTCCACGACAATGGCGTCGTAACGCTGCGTCATCAACCGCTTGACCGCCGCAAAAGGTTCATTAACCGGCTCCACGGCGAAGTCCAGTTCGCTGAACACCTGAGTTACGACGCGCGCCAGTTTTTCATCGGAACAGAAGAGCAAAGCTTGGTAACCCATGATGAGGCCATCCTAGGTAATGACGTGGGTACCAGCAAGTTACGTGGGTAATTAAGCGGGGTCGATGGTGGTTAGTCGATGGTCGTTAGTCGGTCGCTAACGAGCGACGACTAGCGACCAACGTCATCCTGTTAAGGCTGCTGAAAGTCGACGAGCACGACGGTCTGGAAGGGCTGAGCCTTGCCGTCACGGACGTAGGGCCGATAACGCCACTGCTTCACGGCGTTGATAGCGGCGGTTGCCAAGGCCGCGTTTCCCTCGACCAGTCGCACGCCCTCAACCTTGCCGTTCTCATCCACGACTTCCTTGAGGACCACCGTTGCTTGTGCTGCCCCGGAGCGCGCTTCGACGGGGAATTTCGGCGGAACGCTGTAAGCCAGCCGGCTTTCTGCACCCTTGGAAGAAAGAACGATCGCGCTGCTCTCGCCGGGCAGTGGGGCGCCGGACGAGGTCGCAACGGCGGCGTCTTTCTTGCCGTCGCTGGGGCTGGTTCCGTTGGATTGGTTTTGCAGTGGCGGGGCGGAAACAGGTGCGGCGGTGGACGTCATTATGGTTGACGAGCCCGATGCCGAGCCGGCTTTGGAGTCGGTTGCTTTTGTCTTGTTCTGATCGGTTGGCGACGTCGAGGCAGGCGCCGCGGTTGTAGCCGGGGCCAGTTGAGCGGAACGCTTGGCGTGGATTGGCGCCGGAGCCGGCGGCGATCCCATTCCGACGAGGGCCAGCATCCGATCAATCTGCGGTTGGGCGATGGCTCGGAATCCCGGCTGATACGTCCACAGGGCATAGGAGCCGCCGCCGGCGAATGCGAGCATCAGCAACGCGAGCAGCAAACTGCGTGTTCTTTGCCGGCTTGGCGGGTGGGATGATAGGGCGGGGACGAGCGATTGGGCTGCAGGTTGAACGGGCGCTTCTTTGCCCGGTCCCGCGCTTTTCGGTTGCGATTCCGCCAGCTCCGTTTCTTCCAGTTCCGCAAGCACCGGATCGTCGGAGGGTTTTAGTGGCCGCGCTGGTTTCGAATTTTCTGGAACAGCGGGCGCCGAAGATGACTCTGACAAAGATGATGCTGAAACGGACGCGGGCTGCGGATCCGACTTTGGAGTAGCTGGCGTGGCATCGATTTCGTCTACGGCGGAATGCATCTTCGTCGTGACGGCGGGCGTGACGACTGGCGCGGCGGCTAAAGCAAGGCTTGGAGTAGCGGGTGGAACGTAGCTTGGTGCGGGCTCTGCAAAGCTTGTCAGTTGCGAAGAAACGGATGCGGCCGCTGCCGCCAGGGCGCGTTCTTCGGCCGGGGCCGTGTTGGTCGAGGCCGCGCTCGCCGGCTGCGGGGGAACACTCTCGTTTGCGGGAACGTCTTTTCGCACGCGGCTGACTGCGGTGCGGATGGTGCTCCGAGCCTGGTCTTTCGCCACCGGCTTGGTGAGAATCAATTCCGCGCCCAGGCGAAAAGCGGTGGGCAGGCCGGCGCGGCCATCGACGATGGCGATCGGAACCGCGTTGTTGCCGCTTTTTCCGCGACGGCAAACGTCAAAAATCAGCTTGGCGGCCGGCAGATTTTCGCAATCGACCAAGACCAGATCGAAGCCGTGCGAATTGATTCTTTGGGCAGCGGAGGCTCCATCCAGGGGACGCTCGCAAGTTACTGACATCTCTTCCAAAACTCCAGTAATTGCGTTGACAGCCTGGTCATCGGGCGACAACAGCAGAGCATGAGGCATGGCTCTCTCATGCTAGGAACCGCGGTCGAAAGCCGCAAGTTACGGGGGTAAGGGGGCTGGGTTCGCGCACGGCGGTTGGAAGT